>DATEOQ010000218.1:0-11366 GCA_035273905.1 Candidatus Eiseniibacteriota bacterium
TGAAGACGGTATGTGATGACGTCCCGTTTCAGGTTCAACCGGAGCCCCGGGGAAGCGCTCTCCGGGGCTCTTCGTTTGTCAGGTGTTGGCTCGAGCCGACCGCGCGACGATCCACGCGATCGGAAGACCCACCCCGAACACGTGGATGAAGAGCTGATTGGCGACCAGGAGCGGCCCTGGGTGTCCCATGCGCACCATCGACAGTGGGATCACCACGAACCGCATGAACGCCCACACGCAGAGCCCGAACGCGACGCCGGACCTCAGGGGACGCTGAAGGAGCGAGGGCCAGATGCGCGTCGCGGAGAAAAAGACCGCGGCCGCGCTCGTGGCGATGAAGAAGTGAAGGCCGAGGCCGAGGGCCGCAGTGCCGAAGCCGCCTTCGAACGAGCGCGGCCCGAGGAGTCCGCTCGCGATTCCCTGGAGCATGCGCAGGGGCCTACCACCAAGGAGCAGCGTGACCACCACGGCGTCGGCGATGTCGAGAGCGCCGGCCACCAGCCCGCCGACTACGATCGACTCCAACGGCCGCGCGCGCACGCCTGATGGGTACCACGCACGGCTCCTCGCCGAAATGGAAATCGTGGCCTGGGCAGGCTAGGCTCACCGGATGCTCGTCCCAACATTCGCGACGGTGACGGCACTGGCGGTGCTGGTCGTGTCATGGCCAGGAGCGGCTCGAGCGAAGGGTGCGAACGTCGAAGCCGCCCTCATCGTCGCCGGCGACGCGGTCATCCCCGGCCGGCCGCTCGAGGCGGGGATCCGGCTTCGTATGACGCCCGGCTGGCACGTGTACTGGAAGAATCCTGGAGATTCGGGGCTGCCGCCCACGGTCACCTGGATCCTTCCCGAGGGCTTCAGGGCGGGACCCATCGAGTGGCCTGCTCCCGCCCGTTTCTTGGACGAAGGCCTCGTGACGTACGGCTACCACGACGAGGTCGTCCTTCCCATTCGGATCGAGACACCCGGCTCCATTCCGGGCGATTCGGTCGCGATCGTCGCGCGGGTCGACTGGCTCGAGTGCAAGAACATCTGCGTTCCCGGCTCGGCGACGCTTCGGCTCGACCTTCCGGTCAAAGCCGAGCCGCGGCTTCGGGGGTGGGCATCGAGGCACACCATCGAGAAGGCTCGCTCCCAGCTTCCGGATACCGTCGGATGGTTCCTCCAGGGCGAGTCCGGCCCCCGGGCGGTTTCTCTCTCCTTCATTCCCGCGCGCCACAACAAGCCGCGGACCGCTTACTTCTATGCGGACGAGCCGCTGCTCGTGGATTATGCGTCGCCGCAGGGCTTCGAGCAGTTGGGGCAGCTCTGGCGCGTCACCATGAAGCCCGATCCCAACGCCAATCGGAACCTCGACAGGCTGACAGGAGTCTTAGTGGTCGATGGGACCGGGGGATCGCATTCGGTTCGGGTTGACGTGCCCCTCCGCGCGGGCGATCCGGCACCCGCTCCTCCGCAGCCCCTCTTGCCTCCGCGCACCCCCTCCGCGGCGGCCTACGTCGCCATACTGGCCGGACTGGCGATCGTGGTAGCCTTGCTCGCTCCTCGCATCCTTCGACGTCGAACGCACCACAACTGAGACCGGAGATCGCGCCATGAAACGAATGGCTTCCCTCGCCTTCATTCTGCTGCTTGCGTCCGTATCGCTCGCGCACGCCGCGGCCATCGTCGGACAGCGGGCTCCGTCGTTCGAGCTTCGCGACGCGGACGGTAAATCCGTGAAGCTCGACTCCTATCGCGGAAAGTACGTCGTGCTCGAGTGGACCAACTTCGGCTGTCCCTTCGTGGGCAAGCAGTACGGCAGCGGCAACATGCAGTCGCTCCAGAAGAAGTACACGGAGAAGGGTGTCGTATGGCTCACGATCTGCTCCTCGGCCAAGGGCAAGCAGGGTTACGTCGACGGCGCCGGCGCGAAGGAAGGCATGAAGGAGCGCGACGCCGCGCCCACGCGCTTCCTGCTCGATCCCAAGGGTTCGGTGGGCAAGAGCTACGGAGCCAAGACCACGCCGCACATGTTCGTGATCGATCCGAAGGGCGCGGTCATTTACAACGGCGCCATCGACGACAAGCCGTCCACGAACAAGGACGACGTACCGACGGCGAAGAACTACGTTGCCGCCGCGCTCGATGAGTCGATGGCGGGAACGAAGGTCGAAACGTCGGCCACGCAGCCGTACGGCTGCAGCGTGAAGTACTAAATTCAGCCCTGGGGGTTGCCATGACTCCGCGCGTTCGTGATCTGTGGAGACCGTCGCTCGTCGCGAGCGTGCTCGCACTCGCGCTGGCGGGCTGCGGCACGTCCGGAACCAAGATCGGCGTCAAGGAAGCGACAGCGCACACGGACAACGGCGTCCAGCGGGTCGATGTGAACGTTCACTCCTACTACTTCGATCCCAACCGAATCACGGTCGACGAGGGTGTTCCCGTCGAGCTGGTGCTTCACTTCAAGCCCGTCATGACTCCGCACAACATGACGTGTGAGCATTCGGACGCGGGGATCAACATCGACAAGAGCATCAGCTTCATCTCGTTCGACCACACCAAGCACGTGCGGTTCACGCCGACCAAGGCCGGCGAGTACGACTTCTACTGCGGGGTGGGCTCGCACATGAAGAAGGGAATGACGGGGACCATCGTGGTCCGGAGCCACGGATGAGCCGGGGACTCGCGGTGGTGCTGGCGGGACTCGTGATGATGGCAGCGGCATCGTGCGGCAAGGGACCGGCGGCGAACAACCCGCCCCCCTTGACCGCCGCCGAGAAGGACTCCCTCCTCAAGGGATACGCGAAGGACCGCTCCGATACCGAGGAGTGGCTCAAGACCTCGCCGACCTCCTATCTCGCCACGGTCGAGCGCAAGGATTTCGGCGCGCAGACATCGATGTCGGTCGGAAGCGCCGCCGACAATGACGTGAGGATCGACGATGCGGGCGTCAAGCCGCACCACCTTCGGGTGACGGTTGTCGGCGACTCCTTCGAGGTCAGGGCGCTCGACAAGGGCGCCACCTTCACCGCGAAGGACAGCGTTCCCCTGTCCTCGGCCATGCTGCCCCCGTCCGGGATCCACGTGGCGAGGTTCGCGCTTCGACTGTCGCACCAGCGCTACCCCGCAATCATCGTGTTCGATCCCAAGAGCCCACGGTACGCGGACTACAAGGGCATCCAGTACTTCCCGCCCGACCTCGACTACCACATCGTGGCTTCGCTCACACCGAACACGCATCCCGACACCACGATCATCCTCTCCACGCGCGGCAACCAGCGGCGCGCGGTTCGCGAGGGGTGGTTCGACTTCAAGGTGAAAGGCCAGCCGGCGCGCCTGGAAGCGGTCCGCCTGCTCGAGCCCGGGGTGGGGGAACAGGACTACAGCCTCTTCTTCACCGACGCAACGACCGGCAAGGAGAGCTACCGCGTCGGCCGTTATCTGGAGCCGGTCAAGCGCGCCGACGGCCTCTACACGCTCGATTTCAACATGTGTTACAACCCGGCCTGCGCCTACTCGGAGCATTACAACTGTCCCATCCCGCCCAAGGAGAACCACCTCACGGTGGCCATCGCCGCGGGGGAGATGGACGGCCACTACATGCACTGAGCCGAAACCGCCGGTTTTCGCGCGTTCTCGACCAGGAAGAGTCCATCCAGACCCGGCCGGAGCCGGGCCGCCCCCTGACCGGAGGAACTCGCATGTCACGCCACGCGCCCCTCGCGCTCCTGTCCGCATTCGCCCTGGTCCTTGCCTGGGGCATGCCCGCGCCCGCCTCGGCCGGGATCGGCAATCCCATCAAGAAGGCCAAGGACGCCGTCACGCATGAGGCGAAGAAGGAGACCAAGTCGGAGAACGCCAAGCCCTGCGCGCCGCCCGTCTTCGACGACGTGACGATCGAGCTGACCGAAGCCCGGGTCTCGAAGATGATCGCGAGCTACCAGAAGGTGGAGGCCACCCTGGCGCCGCGGCAGGACCTCGTGCTGAAGCGGAACAAGCTGATGGAAGAGCGGAGCGCGCTCTGGGACAAGCACGGGGACAAGATCCAGGACCTCCAGGGGAAGCGGCAGGATGTCGATGGCTGCATTCAGCACGGCTATGAAGTGGCCCGAGAGAAGAAGATGGAGGAGTACTCGAAGCGGGCCATGAGCGATCCCAATCTCATGGAGAAGTACAAGGAGCTCGCCATGAAGAACAACGCCGCGGCCGCCAAGGGCGACACGGCGGCGCAGAACAACATCTACTCCGGCATGTACGCGGAGATGCTTCCCAGCTCCCAGGACTCGGCCAACGTCCGAAAGGACTGCGGGCCGATGCCGCCGCGCACCAAGGAAGAGGATCAGATCGACGCGCTCGACAAGCAAATCGCGTCGTACGAGGATCAGATCCGCAAGATCGACGACAAGGTGGCCCAGACCCAGTCGAAGGAGATGGGCATCACGCCCAACCAGATGGGTGTCGTGATGGAGCGGATCGGGGCGTTCAACGGATCCTCGAAGGATGCCAAGGACGACAAGGACGAGGGAAAGAAGAAGGGCGAGTCGAGCTCCAGCTCCGACAAGTCCGGCTCCGGCTCTAGCTCAGGATCGGGCGACCAGTCCGCCTCCGGAGGCGATTCGGACGCCGGGAGCACGTCCGCGAAGTGCGGCTACACCGAGGAGGAGACGAAGGCGCTCACGAAACACGCCGCGGAGCTCAACAAATACTTCAGGTAGCCGTGCGCGTTTCGTCCCCGATCCGGTGCCGGCTCGCGGTGGCCGCCATGGCGGTTCTCATGGCGGCTACCCCTGTCCTGGCTTCCCCCGCGAGTCTCGACGTCCGCGACGGAGAATCCTGGCACACCTTCTGGCGCTCGGACGAGGCGCCCTCCCGGTATGCCGCCGCAAACCCGACGCTCGCCCACGCAATTCAGTGGAAGCGTCTCGCCGACGGACTCGAGTGGTGCGAGCTCCGACTCGCCTGTCCCGCGCCGGTGTGGCGCGCGAAGCTCATCCTCGCTCGCGTCGAACCGCGCCAGGTCCGCTTCACGCTCGCGATGGACCTGACGCGGGAGGACATGCGCCCCGCATGGACCGTCGACCGCGCGCCAGAGGACGCGATCCTCGCCGTGAACGTGGCCCAGTTCACGAGCGCGATGCCCTGGGGCTGGGTCGTGATCGACGGTCGCCAGCGGCTCGCTCCGGGAGCTGGACCCCTCGCGAGCGCGGTGGGCATCGACCGGGACGGCGGGATCCACTGGGCTCACGGCGACACGCTCGCCAACGCCGGGATCGTCACCGGATTTCAGTCCTACCCGACGCTTCTGTCCCACGACGGAACGATCCCGGCTCCGCTCCGGACCACCGGGAGCTTGCTCAGCCTCACGCATCGCGACACGCGCCTCGCGTTCGGTGAAACGCGCGACGGGCACATCCTGATCGTGATGACGCGTTATGACGCAGTGGGTTCGATGGGGGAGGGGATCCCGCTCGGGCCCACGACGCCCGAGATGGCCGCCATCATGGGATCGCTCGGAGCGCGCGACGCGGTCATGCTCGACGGCGGGATCTCGGCGCAGCTCCTCCTGCGCGACGCCGCCGGGAACGAACCGCTTCGCTGGCATGGCATCCGCAAGGTGCCGCTCGCCCTGATCGCTCGCCCCCGCGAAACGGGAAACGCCGCGAAATAGATCTACTTTCGTTCCGTCGTGCTAAGGTTTTAGGGACCAAAGGAAGTCTCCCGAGACCCTCAGTGCGAGAACGTATGGCTTTCGAAGCCTTCCCATCCCCGGAGGACCCCACCGAGGTCCGCGTCGCGCGGCCCCCGGTATGGGCCCGCTACGGGACCGCGATCGCAGCGGTTCTGCTCGCCTGGTTCGCCCGCCAAGCGCTGTCCCATGTCATTGGCCCCACCGCGCTCCCCTTCATCTTCTTCTTTCCCGCGGTGGCGGTGGCCGGTTGGTGGGGCGGGTTCGTTCCCGGGCTCCTGGCCATCGTCCTCTCTTCAGTGCTGGCCAATTGGTCCTTCATGCGTCCCATCTGGGCTCTGAGCCTCTCGACCTTCGATGTCGCGGCGGCGCTTTCGTTCGCCTTCTCCGCAGCCTTCATCCTGGCCGCGATCGAGGCGATGCACCGGGCGCGGGCGCGCCTCGACAGCGTGGTGGAGGAGCGTCGCCGAGCGCAGGGCGAGATCGCGCGGGCTCTCGAGCTTTCGGACATGACCTTGGCCAGCATCGGCGACGGAGTCATCGTCACGGACGCGGACGGCCGTATCGTGACGATCAACCGTGAAGCGGAGCGGCTCACGGAATGGACGGGCTCGGAGGCGGTGGGGCGGCCCGTGGAAGAGGTGTTCCGGATCCTCCGTGAGCGAGATCGGAAACCCGCCGAAAACCCGGTGGCGCGGACGCTCCGCGAGGGCCGGATTGTGAATCTAGCGAACCACACGCTTCTCGTATCCCGGACCGGCCGGGAGATCCCCATCGAGGACAGCGCCGCGCCGATCCGCAGAGGGGAGGGGCCCGTCCAGGGAGCCGTGCTCGTCTTCCGGGACGCGATGCTCCAGCGTAAGGCGCACGAGACGAGCGTACGGCTCGCGGCGATCGTCGAGTCTTCGGGCGACGCGATCCTCACGAAGACGCTCGACGGCACCATCCGTACCTGGAACCGGGGCGCGGAGCGGCTCTTCGGATACAAGGCCGAGGAGATCATCGGCCGGTCGATCACGACCCTCATCCCCCCCGAGCGGCTCCACGAGGAGCCCGAGATCATCGAGCGGCTCAAGACCGGACAGCCGTACGAGCGTCTGGAGACGGTGCGCCTGGCCAAGGGTGGCCGGCGCATCATCGTGTCGCTGAGCGTCTCGCCGCTGCGGGACGCCGATGGGGAAGTCGTGGGCGCGTCCAAGATCGTCCACGACGTCACGGACGTGGTGGCCGCGCGCGAGGCTCTGGCGCGTGAGAAGGAGCTCCTCGCGACCACGCTGTCCAGCATCGGAGATGGAGTGATCGTGACCGATGCCCAGGGCTGCGTGACGTTTCTCAATCCCGAGGCCGAGCGGCTGACCGGGTGGACCCAGGACGATGCCCAGGGCCGGCCGTTGCCCGCCGTCTTTCGGATCGTGGGCGAGGCGACGCGCAGGACGGTGAAGAACCCGGTGGACGAGGTCCTCCGTCGCAACGCGGTGGTCGGGCTCGCGAACCACACGATCCTGATCGCTCGGGACGGCTCGGAGCGCGCCATCGACGACAGCGCGGCTCCGATCCGGGTGAACGGAGCTCTGTCCGGCGTCGTGCTCGTGTTCCGCGACGTCACGGAGCGTCGTCGCGCCGACGCCATCCTTCGCGAGGAGGACCGGCGCAAGGACGAGTTCCTCGCGATCCTGTCCCACGAGCTCCGGAATCCGATCGCGCCGATTGGGATGGCCGTGGATCTCATGCGCAAGAAGGGGCCGGCCGATCCGGAGATTCGGGAGCTCCGGGACATCATCGAGCGGCAGACGAACCAGCTCGCGCGGCTGCTCGATGACCTCCTGGACGTGAGCCGGATCGTCTCGGGCAAGATCGTGCTTCGTCCGGAGCAGGTCAGCCTGGGCGTCGCCATCTCGAGCGCCGTCGAGGCCGTGCGTCCCGCCGTCCGGACGAGGGGGCACCAACTGACCGTGGAGCTTCCTCCCGAGCCGGTCTACGTCGAAGGAGATCTGGCGCGCCTGGCTCAGGTTTTCACCAACCTCCTCCACAACTCGGTGAAGTACACCGACCCTGGCGGCAGCATCTCGATCAACCTCGTACGCGAGGGGAGCGACGCGCTCGTGCGCGTTCGCGACAACGGGATCGGCCTCACGGTGGACCAGATGTCGCGCATCTTCCAGATGTTCGCGCAGGGGACTCGGTTGACCGACGGAACCCAGCAGGGCCTGGGCGTGGGATTGGCGCTCTCCCGAAAGCTGGTGGAGCTGCATGGGGGCCAGATCGAGGTGAAGAGCGGAGGAGCCGGGCGCGGCAGTGAATTCCTGGTCCGGCTTCCGGTCACCGTCAGAGTGCAGCCGGAGACCCCGGCTGACCTTGCTGCAGCGGGACCGTCCGTCGCTTCGCCGGGCCTTCGCATTCTGATCGCGGACGACAACGCGGACTCCGTCACGACCCTCTGCTGGTCGCTGGAGCACTCCGGCCACGAGGTGCGCACGGCATCCGACGGCATCGCCGCGGTCGAGGTGGCGAGGGAGTTTCGCCCGCAGCTCGCCCTGCTCGACATCGGGATGCCGCGGTTGAACGGCTACGATGCGGCGCGTGAGATCCGGAAGGTGCTGGGGGACGAGGTCACGCTGGTCGCGGTCACCGGGTGGGGACAGGAAGAGGACAAGCGGCGCGCTCGCGAGGCGGGCTTCGACCGGCACGTCACGAAGCCGATCGACATCGGGACGCTCGATCGGATGGTCGCCGAGGTGAGCTGAGACGCGAGTTCTTGCTACGCGAGGTGGAGCTTGCGGAGCATCTGACTCCAGCGAGGATCCGAGCGCAAGGGCTGGAATATGGGTTCCATGTGGACCTGGGGGACTCCCGAATCGCGCTCCAGGATCGCACGGTCGAGCCATCGAAATGCCGCGTCCGCCTCCCCGCGGGCGCCGTGGATGACCGCGACCTGATAGGGCGCCTCGACGGCGAATCGGGTTTCCAGCTCCCTCAGCGCCTCGTCCGATTCCCGGGTTCGCCCCCCGCGAAGGTGAACATAGGCCAGGGCCGTCAGACGAGCCCAGTCGGCGCTCTCCTGGGTCGCCTCACGCACCGCCTCCGCGTCCCGACCCTGCTCCGCCAGGAGGACCGCCAGGAGGAGGCGGTGCCCCGTCCGCTGGGGAGCCAGCTCCAGCGCCTTGCGAACCGCCTCCTCGGCTTCGGGTAGGCGACCCATGGTCCTGTACACGTACCCGAGACCGCTGTACCCCCCCGCCTGAAGCGGATCCAGCTCGATCGCTCGAAGAAAAAGCGCGGCCCCCTCCTCGGGCCGGCCCCCATAGTGCGCGATGCCGCCGGCCGAGCGAAGCGCCTCGGCGTTCGACGGGTCGAGCTCGATGGCCCTTCGCGTGGCCGCCTCCGCCTCCTTCCAGTTCCAGTCGTACATGCGCAGGATGGCCGAGTGTCGCGTGTGTGCCTCGGGGAGATCGGGTGCGAGCTCGAGAGCGCGCAGGATCTCCTTCCTGGCATTTTCGTAGCCCACCCCGACCGGCACCCAGCCGTAGCCGCCCATGTTGATGTACGCCCTCGCCTTTTCGACGTACGCGCGCGCGAGCGTCGGATCGATCGCGATCGCCTGATCGAGATAGCGGAGTCCATTCTCCGAGTCTTCCTTCGTGATGCGATCGACGAAGTACTTGCCCTGGAGGTAAAGGCGATGAGCCTCGGGGTTCTGAGCCCCGTGCCCCACGCTCGCCGTCGCGATCGCGGCCCGAGCAGCGCCGCCCGCCTTGGAATCCGGCGTCTCGCCGAAGAGTGCTGTCCGGAGCTCGCGCACCACCGACTGCGCGATGTCGTCTTGAACCGCGAAGATGTCGTCGAGCGATCGGTCGTACGTCTCGGCCCAGAGCTGCACCCGATCCGAGGCCTGGATGAGCTGCACCGAGATCCGGACGCGGTTGCCCGACTTCCGAACGCTCCCGTCGAGGAGGGTCGCCACGTTGAGGCGCTCCCCGATCACCGCGAGGTCTTCGCTCGTGCCGCGAAACTGGAACGACGAAGCCCGCGCTGCGACGCGGAGTCCGCGCACCTTGGTGAGCACGCTCAGGAGCTCGTCCGCCAGGCCGTCGGAGAAGTACTCGTCCTCCTCGTTCCGGCTGCGGTTAACGAAGGGCAACACGGCGATCGAAGCAACGAGCTGGGACGTGCCCGATCCGAAGCCGGACGGTGATGAGGCTGGAGATGGCGCCGGCGTTCTGGGCGTGGGCGTCGAAGGCGGCCGGTGCAGGAAGGGCGTCGGAGCAGCGGACGGGGGTGACGGCGCATAGCTGCCCGAGGCGGGCGACGCCGCAACGCTCCCCTCGCGCTCGAGGTACTTCAGCTCGTTGTACACGTCGCGCGCGGTCTGGAAGCGGTCGCGTGGATTCTTTTCGAGGCATCGCACGACGATTCGGTTCAGATCGCGTGGGAGGTCCGCGCGCACGCTCAAGAGCGGAGCGGGCGCGTCGCGCAGGATCGCCGAGCTGATATCGGCCGAGGTGTCGCCCGTGAAAGGCCGGCGTCCGGTGGAGAGCTCGTACAGGATGATGCCGAGCGCGAAGAGATCCGATCGCGCATCGACCGACTCGCCGCGGATCTGCTCCGGCGCCATGTAGGGCACCGTCCCGAGTACCTGACCCACGCCCGAGATCGGTCCCCCGGTGGCGCCGACGGTCGCCCCAAGGTCGGCCCCTTCTTCCGCCGCAACCTTCGCGAGTCCGAAGTCGAGCACCTTGATCCAGCCGTCGTGGGTGACCATGACGTTCCCGGGCTTGAGGTCGCGGTGCACGACGCCACGCTCATGCGCGGCCACGAGGGCGTTGGCGAGCGGAATCGCGAGATCGAGCACGCGAGAAAGGGGAAGGCCTCCCGACGTGACGACTTGATCGAGGCTCCGCCCATCCACCAGCTCCATCGTGAGGAAACGGACACCTTCCTCCTCCTCGACCGAATGGAGCGTGACGATGTTCGGATGATTGAGGCCGGCGACAGCGCGTGCCTCGCGTTCGAAGCGGGCGAGACGGTCAGGACTGGAGGCCACGCCCTCGGGCAGGACCTTGACCGCGACTTCGCGCCCGAGGCGCGTGTCGCGGGCTCGATAGACCTCGCCCATGCCTCCGGCTCCGAGCGAGCCGGTGATCTGGTAGGTGCCGAGCTTGGTTCCGATGGGCAAGGGCATGAAGCGCGTAGTGTAGCGGGAACCACCGCGGCGGTCACCGTGGTTCGATGGTGGATGTTGGCGTGTGGAACGATCGACCCGCCGATTTGGTAGAACATGCCCCCCTTTAGAATGCTTTTCCCTTGGCGGTTCCGGGGATTCTCCGAGCGCTCCGCCCACGCCCCGTAAGGTCCCCAACGTAAGTACCTGCCTCGCAACTCCGTATGGATTCGGTCGCCGGAAATCGGAACTGTGGCATCACTTCTGCGATAGGGCACCCCCGCCCCTACTGTGGGGGGCATTGGAGCGCGGCAAGTTTGTTGTCGGGCTGAATCGGCGACCACACTGGGTCGCCCCTTAAGGATCCGAGCTTTGCCTCGGATCGCCGCGCGATAAGGCCCGGCGTCAACTGAAGAGAAAGGGTGGCCCATGCGAAGCATGATCGTTGCATTCGCCGCCGTGGCGCTGGTGGCTGCGGGCCCCGCCTTTGCGGGCGGCGACAAAGGACAGATCGAAATCGGTGGGTTTGGCGGATGGTTC
>DATEOQ010000219.1:0-2444 GCA_035273905.1 Candidatus Eiseniibacteriota bacterium
CCTGGTGTTCCTTCAGGACGTGCCCGGCTTCCTCGTCGGCTCGAAGGTCGAGCGGCAGGGCATCATCCGCCACGGCGCCAAGATGCTCTACGCGGTGAGCGAGGCCACCGTGCCCAAGCTCACCGTGGTGCTGCGCAAGGCCTACGGCGCCGGCTACTTCGTGATGTGCGGGAAGGCCTACGAGCCCGACCTCATCGTGGCGTGGCCCACCGCGGAGATCTCGGTGATGGGCCCCGAGGGCGGCACCAACATCATCTTCCGGAAGGAGATCGCCGCCGCCGCGAACCCCGACGAGGAGCGGGCCCGCCGCGTGGAGGAGTTCCGAAAGCTCATCAACCCGTACATCGCGGCGGGCGGCGCGTTCATCGACGACGTGATCGATCCGCGTGAGACGCGGGGGGTCCTCATCCGGGCGCTTGAGATGGCCCGCACCAAGAAGGTGGAGCGGCCCTGGAAGAAGCACGGCATCATGCCGGTGTAGGCGGCGCGCTCCGCGCCGCCCTGGGCATGGCGCTGCGCCGGTTGCCCGGCGGCGCACCGCAAGCCCTCTACACCACCGTGCTGCGCCCTCCACCGCTTCGCGCGGCGGCGAACGCCGTGCTCCGGCGCATCCTTCCCGCGCTCATCGAGCTGCCGGAGGGGCCGCTCGCGCTCAATCCCGACGATCCCGTGGTCTCGGGCGCCCTCGCCCTGGGCGTCTACGAGCGTACGGTCACGTCCTGCTTCCGGCGCGCGCTGGCCCCCGGGATGACCGTGGTGGACCTCGGCGCGAACCTCGGCTACTACTCGGTGATCGCGCTGGGCCGCACCGCGCCCGACGGGCGGCTCCTCGCCTTCGAGCCCGATCCCGCCAATCACGCCCTGCTGGTCCAGAACCTCGCGCGCTTCGGCCCGCGCGCCATCGTACGACGGGAGGCGGTGGCGGACGGCGAGGGGACGGGGACGCTGCACCGGCATCCCGACAACAAGGGCAAGCACTCGCTGCTGGCGTCGGATGAGCTGGGTGGGGGTGTGCCCGTCACGATCGTTTCCCTGGACGCGGCGCTGGCCGCGCTCGCGATCGCGCGCGTGGATCTCGTGAAGATGGACATCGAGGGCGCAGAGCCCCGCGCGCTCGCGGGAATGTCGGAGACGCTCGCGCGCGATCGGCCGCTCCTCTTCATCGAGTGCGCGCCGCGCCGCTGGGCCGGCGCCGGCCACGACACGGTGGCGGTGCTGGGGGGGCTCGTGCGGCGGGGCTACGCGCTCACGCTGATCGACGAGGCAAGGGAAGCGGAGGTCGCGGTGACGCCGGAAGGGGTCGCGAGCCTGGGAGGCCGCGACCCCTACGTGAACTTGATCGCCCGGCCGGCGGGCCGGACGCCCTGACCCCCTTCCCCGAAAGGAAAGAGGCCAGGGGGGTTCGAGACTAGTTCTCGACGAAGGCCTTGAGGGCGCGCCCGCGGAGCGGATGGCGCAGTTTGCGGAGCGCCTTGGTCTCGATCTGGCGGATCCGCTCGCGCGTGACCGAAAAGCGCTTGCCCACCTCTTCGAGCGTGTGCTCACCCTCCTCGCCGATCCCGAAGCGCAGGCGCAGGATCTCCTTCTCCTTGGGCGACAGCGTGCCGAGCGCCCGCTCCACCTGATTGGTCAGGTCCTGGCTGATCAGGGTGTCATTGGGCGACTCGGCCGTCTTGTCCTCGAGGAAATCGCCGAGATCGGAGTCCTCGCCGATCGGCGTCTCGAGCGACAGCGGCTTCCGCGACGATTCCAGGATCAACCGCACCTTGCGGGCGGGTACGCCCGTCCGGCGCGCCAGCTCCTCTGGTGTGGGCTCGCGGCCCATCTCGTTGACCATGAGGCGGTTCACCCGCGAGATCCGGTTGAGCGTCTCGACCATGTGCACCGGGATCCGGATCGTCCGGGAGTGGTCGGCGATCGCGCGCGTGATGGCCTGCCGGATCCACCACGTGGCGTACGTCGAGAACTTGAACCCGCGTCGGTACTGGAACCGGTCCACCGCCTTCATCAGGCCGAGGTTCCCTTCCTGGACGAGGTCGAGCAGCGACAGCTCGCTGCCGAGATAGCGCTTGGCCACCGAGACGACCAGGCGGAGATTGGCCTCCATCAGCTCCTTCTTCGCCTGGCGCACCACGCGGTCGTGCGTCTCGATCTCCGCCAGGGCGGCGAGGAGCCGCTTCCGCGCCAGTCCCGTCTCCGTCTCGAGCGCATGCAGGTCCGCCCGCCCGGCCGCCGCGCGCATGCGCTCGGCGAGCCGACGCATTTCCACCACGAGCCCGTCGACGAGCGCCGGCTTGAGCGGCAGCTTCTCGACGATGCCGCGCACCGAGGCGCGGTTTTGGGCGATCCACTTCCCGTAGTTGGCGCGGGTGGATGCCGCCCGGCGCTTGGCCGCCAAAGACTCGCGCAGCCGCTGGCTCTCGCGCTCCAGCCGGCGCATGCGG
>DATEOQ010000220.1:0-4759 GCA_035273905.1 Candidatus Eiseniibacteriota bacterium
TCGCCCCGTACGCGTCAGGGTCGCCGAGCACGCGGCGGACCGTCTCCTGGAGCCACGCGGGCGCGAGGCGGAAGTTGATGAAGCCCGCCCCCGCGATCTCGACGGCGGCGATCACGCCGGGGTCCAGCTCGAGCGCGTCGACGAGGGCCTTGGCCACGTCGCGCGGCGCGCGCCGGGCGGTCTTGGCGAGCGTGAGGGCGACGTTGGTGGACCAGTCGCCGTGATCCGGGTCGCGCGGGACTTCGATCTCGACGCGCGCGCCGCCCGGAGGGGTCAGGCCGGCCCGGGAGACCGCGTCCTCGACCCGCTCGACGAGATGGGCCTCAATCGGCCACGACTTCACGAGCAGCATCGCCCCACAGCTTGTCGAGAAGGTAGTACTCGCGCGCGCGCGAGTGGAACACATGGACGACGACGTCGACGTAGTCGAGAAGGATCCAGCGGCGCGCCTCGAAGCCCTCGGAGTGCCACGGCTTCATCCCGCGCGACTCCCGGAGTCCCTCCTCCACGGCATCCGCGATGGCGCGGACCTGGATCTCGGAATGGCCGGTCGCGATCACGAAGAAGTCGCACACGCCGTCGAGCGCGCGGAGATCGAGGATGACCACGTCCTCGGCGCGCTTCGTGAGCGTGAGCCGGGCCGCTTCGCGGGCGAGGTCCTGATTGGGGGCGGCGGCCGGGGAGGGTTGGTTCACCGATGCCGCGTCACCGCGTAGTGGACCGCGCCGCGGAGCGCCTCACGCGCGTCCCGGTCGGGCACGTGCTTGAGCTCGTCCTCGGCGCGCTCGGCCAGCTCCATCGAGCGCGCGTGGCTGTACTCCACGCCGCCGTACTCGGTGACGAAGCGAACCACGTCGGACCAGTGCCCGTTGCGGAACTCGCGGTTCTTGATCATGTCGACCATGGCGCGGCGGTCGCGCTCGGGGGCGTTCCGGAGCGACTTGATGAGGGGAAGCGTGATCTTGCCTCCCTCGAGATCGCTCCCCGTCCCCTTGCCCATCACGCTCTCCGCGCCAAAGTAGTCGAACAGATCGTCCGTGATCTGGAAGGCGAGGCCCACCGCGCCGCCGAACCGTCCGAGCGCGCTGTGCGCCTCGTACGATCCGCCGCCGGCGAGCGCGCCGAGCTGGCATCCGGCCGCGATGAGACAGGCCGTCTTCTCGTCGATGACCCGCATGTACTCGGCCTCGGTCAGGTCGATGCGGTTCCGCTGCTCGATCTGGCGGAGCTCCCCCTGGCTCATGCGATGCGTGGCCTCGGCGAGGAGATCCATGGCGTCGTACATCCGCGCGCGGACCATGATCGAGAACGCCTTCGAGTAGAGGTAGTCCCCCATCAAGATCGCGGTGTCGTTGTTGAACGCGTTGTTCACGGTCGGGAGGCCGCGACGGATGAGGCTTTTGTCGACCGAGTCGTCGTGGATGAGCGTGGCGGTGTGGATCAGCTCGACGACGACCGCGCCCCGCAGCGCGTCCTCGTCCACCTTGCCGAACGCCTTGGCCGCCAGCAGCACGAGCGTGGGCCGGAACCGCTTGCCGAACGCGCGATGCAGGTGCGCGCCCACGGCGCCCACCAGCTGCACGTCGCACAGGAAGGCATCATCCCAGCGCGCCTGGAATTGCTCGAAGGCATCGGCGATGGGAATCCGTATGGTTTCGAGGGTCGGTTCCTCGACTGGGACTCTCGACCGGTTCAGCGCGGCTCGGGCCAAGTGGCTCCTATTGCTTGGGAGAAGGCCAATTACGGGCTGCCAGCCTAGGCTCAGGCCCTGGCCCTGTCAACCGAAAAGGCCTCGCGGACGCGACGGAGCAACCGGCCCCGCTCATTGAGCCCCGGATCCTCCAGAACCTCGTCGAGGAGGCGTTCCAGGATGGCGCCCACCTTCCGCCCCGGCGGAATGCCCAGCTCTTGCATCACGTCCCCGCCGTCGATCTTCAGGTCCTTCAGCGTGAGCGCCTGCCTCGCCTCCAGCACCTGCTCGATCCTCCCCCGGAGCTCCTCGAGGTAATGCGGGAAGCCGGTCTTGGTGCCGTTGCCGATGTTGTCCGCGATCCGGAGATCGAAGAGATCGGCGACGTGGTCGGTGCCCACCTTCTGGAGGAAGCGGCGCACCGCGGCGTCGCTCCACTCGGGCCGGTAGTCGAACATGTGGTTCCGGACGAGGTGCGCCACCTCCTCCGTCGCCTCGCGACTGAACCGGAGGCGCGTCATCGCCTCGACCGCGAGCCGCTCGCCCTCGAACTGGTGGTTGTAGAACGTGGCATCGCCGTTTCGCTCCACGCGGGTCGGCGGCTTGCCCACGTCGTGGAAGAGCGCCGCGAGCCGGACCGCCGGCTTGTCCGCCGGCGCCGCGTCCACGGTGTGGAGCGTGTGGTAGTACACGTCGTACGCATGGTAGCGGTTCTGCGGCACCGCCACGCACTGCGCGAGCTCCGGCAGCACGAGGGGCAGGAGGCCAGCGCGGCGAAGCACTTCGAGGCCCCGGGATGGCTGCGGCGCCGCGAGCATCTTGACGAGCTCTTCGCGGATCCGCTCCGGCGCCACGCGCGCCACCTGGTCCCGCGCGTCGCCCAGCGCCGCCTCGGTGTCGGGATCGAGATCGAACTCGAGCGTGGCCGTGAAGCGCGCCGCCCGCACGGGACGGAGGCCGTCCTCGCGGAATCGCTCCCTCGCATCACCGACCGCACGGATCACCCGTGCGGTGAGGTCCGAGCGTCCTCCGAACGGATCCTCTTCGCGCTTGTCGAGCGGATCCCATGCGATGGCGTTCACGGTGAAGTCGCGACGCGCGAGATCCTGGGTCACGTCGGTCACGAACTCGACCCGATCGGGGTGACGCGCGTCGGTGTAGCCCGACTCCACGCGAAACGTCGTGATCTCGCACGGACCGGACGGCGTGGGCACCGTGACGGTCCCATGCTTGAGTCCGGTCGGCACCGCGTTCGAGAAGATGGAGAGGAGCTGCTCCGGGCGCGCGCTCGTCGCGATATCCCAGTCCGCGACCGCGACGCCGCGCAGGAGATCGCGAACGCATCCGCCCACGAAATAGGCGAGATGCCCCCGCTCACGGAGCGTGCGGGCGCAGTTCAGGAACGCCGGTGGAACGAGCTTGGGATTGAGAGGACGTAGGCTCATCTCCCTCGATGGTAGCAGCCTTGCGCCCGCCCGGGGCAATGCCTACGCTCTGGCCATGGCCCCTCGGGTACCCCTACGGAGGTTCGCGCCGGTCGCACTCGCGGCGCTCTGCCTCGCCGCCTCGGCGCTCCCCGCCCCGGCCCGAGCCACCGTCTTCCTCTCCTCCATCGACCAGGGCTCCTGGACCGCCGCCGACAAGCAGCTCCATTTCGCCGGTAGCCTGGCCATCGCGTCGAGCATCCGCATCACCGGCAAGAGCGAGGGCCAGTCCTTCACCGCCGCCGTCAGTGTGGGCGTGTTGAAGGAGGTCTACGACGCCACCATCAAGCCCACGACGAAGAAGGGAGCGAGCTGGAAGGACCTGGCCGCGGACATTCTCGGGGCCGCCGCAGGCGTGCTCTTGCTGCGAGCGATGGAGTAGCGCAGGAGCCGGGCTACGCCGCTTCCTGCGCCGGCAGCACGACGATGAACCGCGCTCCCTGGCGGGCGTTGTTCTCCGCCGCGATCCGCCCGCCGTGGTTCTGCACGATGCGATAGCAGGTCGAGAGACCGAAGCCATGGCCCTCCACCTTGGTCGTGAACGAGGGCTCGAACAGCCGCTTCATCGCGGAATCCGGAATGCCGGGCCCGGTGTCCTCGACCACGAGCTCGATCTCGCCATTCCTGGTCCGTGTGTGGACGACGATCCTTCGCTCCTTGGCCTCGACCCCGTGCATCGCATCCGCAGCGTTGCTGAAGAGATTCAGCAGCACCTGCTGGATCTGGGCCGGATCGAGATTCAGCTCGGGCAGATCGCCGGCGAGATCGAGATCGAAGGCGACCCGCTCGTACTTGTTCTGCGGCACGATGAATTCCACCGTGCGCCGGACGACGTCGTTGAGGCGGGTGGGCTGCTTCCGCAGCTCCTTGTGCGAGAAGTCCATGAGCCCCTTCACGAGCACCCCCATGTTGCTCGCCTGCTCGAAGATGATCCGCGCGTTCTCCTTGAGGCGCTCGTTCCCCTCGGTGTTCCCCATGTTCATCAGGAGGAGCTGGGCTCGTCCCGAGATCGCCGCGAGGTAGTTGTTCAGCTCGTGCGCCACCTCGGCCGCCATCTCGCCTTTGGCCGCGAGGCGCTCGGAGGAGATGATCTCGTCCTTCGCCTTCTCGAGCGCCAGGTTCTTCGCCCCAGCCTCCTTGATGAGGAGGAGCGGCACGAAGAAGAAGATCAGCCCGAAGTATCCGATCGAGAGATACGACACGACGACGAGGGGCGAGAGGAAGAAGAGGGCCGCCGAGCCGAGGAGCGAGTGCGCCTGCAGGTACTCCTCGCGCCACGTCCGGAGGAGCGACCGCCCCGACTCGATGGCCACGGCCCCCGACACGAGGAGCGTGTTCGCGAGGAAGTAGACGAGGATCGACGCGGCCCAGGGGAGCAGCATGGAGGGCGCGTTCAGGGTCCAGTGGCCGTCCAGATCGAGCGGGTGTCCGCCGAGGCCGATGTAGGTGATCCCCGCCGCGCCGATCGAGAGCACGTTCTGCCCGGCGTTGAACGCGGCCTTGTACCAGACGCGCCGCGAGATGAACACGTTCGCGAGGGTGAAGCCGATCGCGGCCACCACCACCGCGGGCCGGAATCCGAGCA
>DATEOQ010000221.1:0-17176 GCA_035273905.1 Candidatus Eiseniibacteriota bacterium
CCCCAACGCGGCGGACCACCACGAGGCGTTTCCCGTCCGGGGACCAGCGCTGGTGGGAAATCCTTCCCTCCGTGAACCGTGTGATCTCCCGAGGCGCACCGCCATCCAATGGCAACAGGAACACGTTGCGTCGATCGTTGCTGTTGTTGAGATAGGACATGGCCCGTTCGTCCACCGTCCATTCCAGGTCGAGCGAACGCGGCGGGAAGTCAATGATGACCGGCGGCTTGTTATCGTTCAGGTCGATGATCTGCCGCGAGAATGCGCCCAATCCCTGGATTTCGTGCACGACTGTGTGGAGCACCCGGTCGCCGCTTGGAGAGAGAAGGGATGACTGGAAGCTGCTTACCCCAAGACTAACAGGCTGTCCGCCGTCCGAGTTCACCCTCCAGAGCACGTCGCGCGTGTTGGTGGGATAGAAGAGGATCACGCGGCCGTCTCGTGACACGTCTCCGATCTGCTCCCCCGAGCCTGACGTCAATGCCCGCGGGTTCTCGCCGTCGGCGTCCATCCGCCAGACGTGTGGAATCAGATCATCGCCTGCATGTACGTAGACGGTGCCGGCTCCCTCACAGAATCGCGGGGTGAAGGCTTCCTTTTCTCCTTCCGTGAGCGAGCGCTCCGACGCGCCGTTCGGCGACGCGGCGAAGATCTGGAACGTCCCGTCCTTGACGGCGGAGTAGAGGAGCGTGCTGTCGGGGCCCTGGTCGAAGTCCCGGACCTCCGATTCGAACGTGGCCTGGTGAACTCCTCGGGCACCGTTGGGGTTGGCCACCCAGAGATCGAACTCTTGCCGCCCCCTGACCGCCGCGATCGTCTTGCCATCGGCCGACAGGCTCATGGCAAAGTAGAAGCTTCCATCGCTCGTCAGATGGGTGGCCCGTCCGTCGGGGAAGCCGATCCTCCATAGCTGGCCCGCGGTCATCGTCCCGAGATCGAAGGCCGAGGCGATGAGGCCGCTTCCGTCCGGGAGCCACACCAGATCGTCCATCTGGTAGAACGCGGTCGTTCCGACCGGCTCCCGCTTGCCGTCTGCGACGCGGTACGACGCGACCGTGCTCCCGAGCGCAACCCCGCCTCGATTCTCGACCATGGCGATGCGCTTTCCGTCCGGCGACCAGTCGGGCTGGCCGAAGTTGACGGGGGGCGATGCGGTCGCGAGGATCTGCTCCTTCCCGCTACCGACGTCCATGATGACGAGCGCGTCCTGGTTCTTCTGAGGTATTCCACGATGGAACGCGATCTTTTTCCCGTCCGGCGAGAACGTGATCCGCGAATCCACGTCGTAGGCGCGCTTCTTGGGGGTTCCGCCGAGCGTGGGAATCTCGAAGATGGCCGTGTACCCATCCCGGTCCGGATCGGCACTCTGGTAGTAGAGGTAATCGCCGCCAGGGGCGAAGATGAGACCGGTGGGGGAAACCTTTTGCGCCGAGAGAATCTGGACATCGCTCCCCGTCGCGACCTGATGGACCCAGAGCGTCCGCACACCGTCCAGATACATCGAGTAGGCTACGTAGCGCCCGTCCGGAGAGATGGCGGCGCCGTTCATGAGCCCGCGGTTCGTGATGGCGCTGACCCGGAGCGCGGGCGTGCTGGACTCCGTCGTCGTGTCGCGCCCCCTTTGAACGAGCACACCCGCGATGACGATGCCGGTGACGAGCAGCGCGCCCAGGACCCATGTGACCGGGGAGATCTTCCTGCGCGTCGTCGCGGCGGGTGCAACGGCCGAGGAGCCGCTTCCCGAGCTTCCCGAGGCGGTCAACGAGTCGTACTCGTCGACGATCTCCCGAAGCTCGATGGCAAGGTCCTTCGCCGACTGGAGGCGCTGATCGGGGTTCTTCGCGAGACACCGGCGGATGAGGCGCCGGAGCTCCGACGGAACGTTCTTGTTGATCTCCTCCACCGGTACCGGCTTCTCGTGGAGGATCTTGTGCATCGTCTCGACGTTGGAATCCGCGGTGAACGGCTTCTTGCGCGTCGCGGCTTCGTAGAGGATGCAACCGAACGAGAAGATGTCCGCGCGGTGATCCACGGCGCCGCCCCGCACTTGCTCCGGCGCCATGTAGCCCGCCGTCCCGACGATCGCGCCCGGATTGGTCGCGTCCCCCGCCGCGGTGGCGCCCATCGTGGCGTCCGTCTCGGACGCTCCCGTCTCCGTGAGCTTGGCAAGCCCGAAGTCGAGCACCTTCGCGAAGCCGTCCTTCGAGACCATGATGTTGCCTGGCTTGAGATCCCGATGGACGATCCCCGCGGCGTGCGCCTTCGCCAGCCCTTCGGCGGCCTGCGCGAGGTAGCCGAGCAGGGTGCGCAGGTCGGTCTTGTCCTGGTGAATCTTCGTCGAGAGCGTCTCGCCGCTCACCAGCTCCATCGAGATGTAGTGGACGGCGGAGGAGCCTGGGGCCGACGCACCGTCGCCGCCCCGAACCGCGTCTTCCCCGATCTCGTAGATGGTGACGATGTTCGGATGATTGAGCGAGGACGCCGACTTGGCTTCGCGCACGAAGCGCCGGACGCGGTCTTCGCTTCGGACCAGCTCGGGCGGGAGGATCTTGAGCGCGACGTTGCGCTCGAGCGTCTGGTCCTGGGCCAGATAGACCTCGCCCATCCCGCCGGCGCCCAGAGGGCCAACGATTCGATAGTGGGCGATCTGATCCTGGGGCTGAAGCGCTCGCTGGGAGGTCACGACCGTGGATAGTAGCTGTAGCTTCCGCCCTAGCGGAGGAATTTTCGCGACCCGCCGCCCGGAACATCCGATCGTACTCAGAGCACGAACGGGATGATCCGCTTGGTCCGCCGGGCGTATTCAACGTATTCCGGGTAGCTCTCGACGACGAGCGACTCTTCCGTGCCGATGCGCACGGCGATGGCGCCCGTCGCCACGATTCCGCTGAGCACGCCGACGATCGATCCGTGAGACGCGATGCCGGCCCACAGGAACAGGAGTATGGCCGCGTAGATCGGGTGACGGATGAATCGATAGGGTCCGGTCGTCACGAGGCCTCCTTCCGTCGGATCCGCACCAGCATGGAAGCTCCGCCCGCCAAAGGTCACCCGAGCCCAGAGCATGAGCGCTCCCGCCACGGCCTGTAGCACGATCGGGAATGTCCCACGCGCGAAGAGGAGATGACTCACGAGGAGGAATACGACCGCGACCACCAGCACGCCGGTCGCGACGAGCGAAAGCTGCCTCGTGCTCCTACGGTCCAGATAGCACGTCGTGGCCAATTCGATCACCCTCCTGCGTCCATGAGAGAGACATTGACATTGGATACATCGTATTACATAGTATGTGGCATGGCAAGCAAGAAGGAGCGGACTTTCTTAGCACCCGCCACGACCGACAAATGGGAAATCCAGCTCCGGAAGGGGTGCCTGGAGCTGGCGATCTTGGGGAGCCTTTGGCGTGGCAAGAAGTACGGGCTCGAGATCCTTCGCGAGCTGGAACGCGATTCGGAGCTGGTCGTCTCCGAGGGGACCGTCTACCCGCTGCTCTCCAGGCTCAAAGCCGAGGGTCTGCTCGAGTCGGAGTGGGTGGAAGCCGAGGCGGGACACCCGCGCAAGTACTACCAGCTCACCGCCGGGGGCCGGCGTCGTGCGACCCACATGGCTCGACTGTGGAGCCAGTTCTCCGCCACCATCGGCGAGCTGCTCGCTCCCCTTCTGAAGGAGGGACGCTAGATCATGGACCGCACCGCAGCGGACCCGGCCGTCGAGCGCTATCTCGATCGAGTTCGCGCATCGCTGAGAGGGATGCCCGGGCCCGAGATCGAGGACATCTTGCTCGAGCTGCGCGGACATCTGGCGGAGCAATCGGAATCCGGAGTGGATGTCCCGACCCTCCTCAGCTCGCTCGGAGATCCCGAGGAGCTCGGGCGGCAATATCGCACCGAGCGCATCGCGGCGAAGGCGGAGTGCGGCGGTTCTCCGATCCACGTCCTGCACAGCCTGCTGCTGCTCCGGCGGGGAAGCTTTGGGGGCTGGATCGCGTTTGCACTCGCGGGCTTCGGCTACGCGTGGGCTTTCGTGATCGGCGCCGCTGCGATCGAGAAAATCCTTTCGCCCCAGGATGTCGGCCTCTGGTACGGCCCCGGCGGCGGGCCGTTCCCACGCCTGACGATCGAGGGTCCCGGTCCGGTCGGAACGCGCGAGCTGCTGGGCTGGTGGATCGTCCCGCTCGGGCTCGTGGCTTGCGGCGCTCTGATTTATCTCACGGGACAGTTTGGTCTATGGCGGATCCGGCGCGCGCGCAAGAGTACCGAATGGATGGCGTCGTGAACCCATCCGGCGTCGGATGCTGGCAGCCACCAACGGAGTCCTTCCACTCGAGGTGATCCAATGGCTCCATCGTGCGGTATTGGCAAGAGAGAACGTTACGGGCGGATGGCGATCGGCACCGTGTTCGTGGTCACCGGATTCGTGGTGCGCCGAGACGTCTTCGCGGCGGTCAGCCTTGTCCTCGTGGGCACGGCGATGACCGCCGCCGCGTCCCTCGGTCACTGACTCTCCGCTCAGATGCTCGGTGCGAGCATCTTTCGCAAGAAGCCTGGAAAGCTCGAGTGACGACGGCGCCAGGGGGGCCGGCGACCCGCGGCAGGCCGGGAAATTTTCGCGCTTCACGGCTCGGTGGGCCCTTGGCTATGCTCCCGCCCTTGGAGAATCGGTCAACGGTGGCCCCTCCATGCCGTCGTGACCCGATGTACCACCCGTAGCGGAGGCGACATGAACGCGAAGCGCATCGTCGTGGCCTCGGTTTTGGTCCTCTCGCTCAACCTGCTCGGCACAACCGCGGCCCGCGCCAAGACGTACTCACTCGAGAACCGGCCTCCCGGAGAGATCAGCTTGCTCTTTGGCGGTCGCCTCGCCGACGAGGACCTGGTCGACGCGGATACGGGCCCGGACTTCGGGCCGATCGTCGGGCTCCGCTGGGCGGTGAAGCTCTCGCCACAGTGGAACTGGTTCTTCGACGGAGTCTACGGTCCTCAGGACAATGTGAGCGATGACCCGACGAAGATCTGGGAAGGTCGCACCGGCGTCGAGCGGCTCTTCCCCCTCGGCCAAACCTGCAACTGGTTCCTGACCGGATCCCTCGGCGGGGTGGATGTGGACTTTCCGAGTCCTCCCAGCGGCGACTTCGGCCGCCCCCTCGCGTCGGTCGGGCTCGGCCTCGCACAGACGGGCGGGGGAGCGCGCGGCGAAGTGCGCGGCGAAACCTACCTCGGCGACTCAGGGCTTCACGGTGCCGATATCGTCAATCTCGAGGTGATCGTCGGCTGGACGTTCGGGCTTCCGTCGGGCGAGGACTCCGATGGTGACGGCGTCGTCGACTCGAACGATGACTGCCCCAACACGCCCAAGGGCACCAAGGTCGATTCGCACGGCTGCCCGATGAAGGTGCAGCTCTTCAACGAGACCCGGAAGAAGGTCCGGCTCGAGGGCGTGAACTTCGAGCTCGACAGCGACCGCCTCACGCACGAGTCGCACGACATCCTCGATCGCGTCGCGGACGCGCTCAACGATCGTCCGGATCTCAAGGTCGAGGTCGCCGGGCACACGGACAACACCGGCACGCCGGAGTACAACCGGGATCTCTCGCAGCGACGCGCCGAGTCGGTGCGCGCCTACCTGATCTCGAAGGGGATCAACGGCTCGCGGCTCACGGCGAAGGGCTACGGCGAGACCGAGCCCGAGACCACGAACGACACTCCCGAAGGTCGCGCGCAGAACCGCCGCGTGGAGCTGAAGCAGATTAACCAGTAAGGCGTTGGAACATGAAGAAGGGGGTCGGCTTCGCGCCGACCCCCTTTTCGTTTACGGTCGAGTCTAGTTCGCAAACTGGATTCCAGCTCCGAACGTGGTGTCGGTCTTCTCGAAGCCCGGGAGCGGCTTGTTGCGATAGAAGACCTCATAGGCGAGCTTCATCGCGAACTTGCCGGCGATCGGGGCGACGAGGGAGAGGGCGCCATTCCCCTGACTGTCGTCTCCGTCCTCGAGGTTGAAGAGATACGCCCCGCGCGCCTCGAAGTAGGCCTTCTCCGTGAAGCCGTGCTTGTACCGTGCGCCGGTGCGCGCCGTCGAGAACGTATCCTGTCCTCCGAAGACGTCCTTCCGCTGGACCCAACCACCACCGGCATCCAGATCGACCTGGTTCGTCGGGCCGGTGATGGCGTGGAAGGAAAGGCCGGCGCCTTCCTGGAACTCGCGCGAGATGCCGGAGAACACATCGCGCCGCCACGTTCCGAGAGCGTAGGCCGATAGCTTCTCGGAGATGAGGTAGTCCGGACGGAGGAGGGCTCGGTAATTGCCCGCGTTCTCCTCACCGTCGGCCTTCCCCCATATCGCGCGCGCCTCCTGCGTGAACAGCCAGTCCCCCGTCTTGTGCTCGATCTTGTCGCCGCCGCTGATCGTCGTGGTCTCGGTGTTGCCGTTGGTCGAGATATAGGCCGCGTCCGCGGCGATCTTGGTCGGTTTGACCTGCTCCGTGTCCTGCGCGAGGGAAGGACGCGCGACGACGGTGAGCGACGATGCGAGCAACAGAGCGAGGGCGACGCGGGAGCGGGTCATCGGGACAACCTCCGGGTATCAGTCTCCAACACGAATGGCGCGCGCCAGGACGGCCGCGGCGCGCGCGCGATGGCTGATCGAATCCTTTCGTGATGCGGGAAGCTCGGCAAAGGTGAGCGTTTCGCCTTCGGGCAGGAAGAGAGGGTCGTAGCCGAATCCGTGATCGCCACGAGGCGCGGCGAGGATCGAGCCCTCGCAGATGCCCTCGGCTTCGAGGACGTCGTCGTCGCCTCGGACGAGCGCGAGCGCGCAGCGGAACCGCGCCGTGCGCTGACGCTGCGCGACGCCTTTGAGCGCTTCGAGAAGCTTGGTGTTGTTCTCGACGTCGGTGGCCTTCTCGCCCGCGTAGCGGGCCGAGTGAAGGCCGGGCGCGCCCTGGAGCGCATCCACCTCGAGCCCCGAGTCGTCACCGACCGCGGGGACCCCGAGCTGATTCCACACGGCGCGCGCCTTGGCCAGCGCGTTCGCGCGGTAGTCGCGGCCCGTCTCGGGCGGCAATGTCACGCCCGCGTGCTCGCGCAGCGTCTCCACCGCGCGCACGGTTCCACCGAGGAGCCGCGCCAGCTCGCGCGCCTTCCCTTCATTCATCGTTGCGAGAACGATCCGATCCAGCCCCACCGGCCCCAGCCTCACCGTCACGCCGCCTCCTGGTTCAGGTCCACGCCCCCGCGAGATCCTTGATTCCGAGCACCTGCTTCTGCTGAGCCACGAGCTTTTTGATCCCCGCCTTGCCAAGCGACATCATGGTGTCGAGCTCCTCCTCGCTGAACGGCGCGCCTTCCGCCGTTCCCTGCAGCTCCACGAGCTGGCCCGATCCCGTCATGATGAGGTTCATGTCGACCTCCGCCTTGGAGTCCTCGGCGTAGCAGAGGTCCAGCATCGGCACCTGACCGACGATGCCCACCGATATCGCGGCGACGAAGTCCTTGAGGGGCTCGCCCGGGAGCTGGACGCGTCCGCGCAGCCAGCGAAGCGCGTCCACCAGCGCGACGAAGGCGCCCGTGATCGACGCCGTGCGCGTGCCGCCGTCCGCCTCGATGACGTCGCAGTCGATCAGGATCTGGCGCTCGCCGAGCGCTTCCATTCGTGTGATCGCGCGGAGCGAGCGGCCGATGAGCCGCTGGATCTCGTGCGTGCGTCCGCCCACATGGCCGCGATTCACCTCGCGAGCGATCCGCTCGTGGGACGAGCGCGGGAGCATGCTGTACTCGGCCGTGACCCAGCCGCGCCCCGAGTTACGGAGGAACGGCGGCACGCGCTCCTCGATGGTGGCCGCGCAGAGCACGCGCGTGCCGCCCATCTCGATGAGCGCGGAGCCCTCGGCGTTCTTGAGATAGCCGCGATGGATCGTGAGCGGGCGAAGGTCGGCGGGCTTACGACCGTCGACACGCTTCACGATAGGGGCCGCGTGCTTGGTGGGACTTTTCGCAGGCACGTCATCGCCCTCCTTGGATGGGATTTCGCTCGAACCAGGGCAGATCGTCCTGCGGGATCAACCCGACCTTGCCCATCGAGCGGCCGAGGAATCGCCGGCCGATGCGCTCGAACTGGAGCGGGATGTCGGAGACGAAGCACTCGAGCGTGCCGCGACGTCCCTTGGGGCGCGCCGCCCGACCCGCCGCGCGCGCCGCGTCCCGCGCTTGCCGCGCGAGCTGACGCGCCGTGGCCTCACCCGAGTCGACGAGCTTCACCCGCGCTCCGAGCACGCCCTGGATGGCGCGGCGGAACGCTGGATAGTGGGTGCAGCCGAGAATGAGCGTGTCGATGCCGCGCTTCTGAAGCGGGGCCAGGTAATCGCGCAGCACCTCGCGGGCCGCGCGTGAGTTCTCCATTCCCTCCTCCGCGAGGGGCACGAGGAGCGGGCACGCGACCGCGTCGACCCTCACCCTGGTCCCGGCGCGCCGTGCGGCAGCATGGATGGCCTGGACGTAGGCGCCGCTCGCCACCGTCGCGCGCGTGCCGATGACCCCGATGCGTCCGCTCTTCGTCTCGCGCACCGCGGCCTCGGCCCCCGGCTCGATCACACCCGTGATGGGGAGCGAACGGAACTCGCGCTGGAGCGGACGAAGGGCCACCGCGGAGACGGTGTTGCAGGCCACCACGATCGCATCGACATCGTAGTGTGAGAGGAACTTCACCGCTTCCTCGCCGAACCGGCGCACCGTAGCGTCAGACTTCGCGCCGTAGGGCACACGGGCTGTATCGCCGAAGTAGACGATCCGACGCTCGGGTAGGAGGCGAAGCAGGTGGCGCACCACGGTGAGGCCGCCAATGCCCGAGTCGAAGACGCCGAGCGGGCGCCGGCGGCTTGCGCGCATGGGCCGCTTCATTGCCATTCCGCCACCTGGAGCGGGGTCATCACATCGTAGTGTCCTCCCACCGTCTCCACCGGATTGCCCTCGATCAGGATCGAGACCTGCTTCACGTCCGGAAGATTGGCCGCCGCCGTGAGGACGATCGATCCGAGGAGCTGCCGCTCGCGGCCGCTTCCGCCCCGGAATGCCTGCGCGAGCGTGCGATTCCAGTCGAGGTAGAGCGCGCCGCGCGACGTGTAGTACGCGTTCAGGAGCTCCGCCCCCTGTGGGAACGGCGATTCGTAACCACTGTTGGGCCCCGTGATCAGCTCGCGGTAGATCGCGCGGACCTGGTCCGCGGGGCGATCCTTCACGACGACGTCGCGATACTCGGCCGCGAGACTGTCCGTCCCCGGGACGCCGTAATAAAGGTACACGCCCCGGATGCCTTCCAGCTCCGACGCGAGCGGCGTGAGTCGCTCGGGAGCGATCTTGGTGCTACGGCCAGGGCCGATGGCATACCACGCCCACACCGTGAGCACGACCGCCCCCACGGCACCGATGACGATCCAGTGGACGGGCTTGATCCTCATCCGCGCTTCATCCGCACCACCCGCTCGATCGCGTCCGACACGACCCGGGTGTAGTCGTAGATGGTGTAGCCGCGGCTCATCGCCTCCGGTCCCGACCGGGCCGCCGGCGCCGACTCGAGGAAGAGCGCGGGGCACGCAACCGGCTCGAGCACGCGCACCCGGCCGCTCGTCAGCGTGACCGGCGTCTGCGGGAACGCGTGGGTGAGCGAGTCGGCGACCGCCTGCGCGAGCGCGAGGCTCGATCCGATGACGTTGGCCTGCGCGCCCAGCCACGGCCGGAGCGGCACACCGTCCACGTCCTCCGGGATGGCGTCCCCTTGCGCTTCCGAGCTCGCGGCGAGCGGCGACAGCGTGAGCACTCGGAATCCGCCGCCGCTCAGGCTCCCCTGGGCATCGAGATGGACGCTCACGAAGAGATCCGCGTGCGATTCGTTCGCGATCTCCGCGCGACGCTGGACCGTGACGTCGTCGTCCCCCTCGCGCGTCAGGATCACGCGGGCACCGAGCCGCTGCTGGAGCGCGGTCCTCAGCGCGCGGGCCATGTCGAGAGCGGCGTCCTTCTCCACCATCCCGCCCGGCAGCGTCACGCCCTTGTCCGATCCCCCGTGCCCCGGATCGATGACGATGACGCGCACATTCCGGTCATGCCCGCCGATCGGGGGCGGATCGAGCTCGGTGAACACGCCTCCATCGACGAGTCCCTGGTCATCGGTCACCGAGACCTTGAGACGGCCGGATCCGACGGAGACCGCATACCCCTTCGCGCCGTCCGCCAGCTCCAGACGCAGATCCACGGCGCCCGGAATCTCGCGCACCCAGCCATCGGTGACGATCCCGCCGGCGAGCGATTTCATGGTGTCGAGCGTTCCACCTTCGAAGAACACGCGGATCTCCGAGGGCGTGGCGTAGAGGACGCGGGGCGGCAGGCCGCGCAGGAGCGACGCCGAGACCTCGGTCACGCGTCCGCGCGGGAAGATCTGCACCTGGCGGACGGTGTGCACCTCGCCGCGGAAGCGCACCGTGCGCGCGGCCTCGTCGTAGCTCGCGCCCGCGATGAGGCCGCGCTCGAAGAGCCCCGCCACGACCGGCTCCGGGACGAAGACGATGCCCTGGATGAGCCGGGCCGGCATGACGAGGTTCCATCCCTCGTCGTCGATGAGGACGAGCGGCGCGCCCACGGTGAACCGGATCGTGTGTTCGCCGATCCGGAGGCTCAGCTTCTGCGTGTCGGGGCGCCAGTACTTGGTCGCGCTGAAGACGCGGGCGAGGTCGTTGGTCGAGACGTAGGTCGCGCCGCCGATCACGATCGGCGTGATGCGCTCGGAGGGACGCGGCTCGGGGTAGTCGACGAGGATGGGACGGCCGGTGCGCGCCGACGTGGCGGCGCGAGCGACGTACGCGGCCGCGGTCAAGAGCGCGAGCGCGGCGCCGATCGTCAGGAGGCGGATGATCGTCCGACGGCGAGCGTGCGGATTCCTGGGACGCTCCAGCTCACGCCCGAACCCCGCTCTCAATCTCCACCTCCGAGCCTTGCGCCCCGGATCTCCTTGCGCGCGCGGCGCTCGTCCATCTTGTCGCGCTTGTCATAGTGCTTCCGCCCCTTCCCCAATCCCAGCTCCACCTTCACCTTGCCGCGGCGGAAGTAGAGCGTGAGCGGGACCAAGGTCAGTCCCTTCTCCTCGAGCTGCGCCTGGAGCCGCTTGATCTCGATCTTGTGCATGAGGAGCCGGCGAGCGCGCGTGGGTTCGTGATTGTCGTAGCTGGCCGGATCGTAAGGACTGATGTGGAGGCTGCGCAGGTAGAGCTGGCCGCCGTCGACGGACGCGTAGGCGTCCGCCATCACCACCTTGGCCGTGCGGAGCGACTTGACCTCGCTCCCCTTGAGCTCGATCCCCGCCTCGAAGGTCTCGATCACCGTGTAGTCATGGCGCGCCTTGCGGTTGCTGGCGATGACCTGGCGCTCGTCGTCGTCTTTCTTGGCAGCCGGGCCCGAGCCTCGCGCCATGGATCCTCCCTGGGCAAGTCATGCTTGTACCACGCGGGGCGGGCGCGGGCAATGGGGTGGGCGTAGCGGGGTTAGCTGGAGGTTGTGGCGGGTTTGGGTGGGCCGCGGCGTCGTTGACCCTCAGGGTCGCCGATGGTAGCCTCCTCTGCTCCGAAACACGTGCGGAAGTGGCGGAATTGGCAGACGCGCTGGGTTCAGGGTCCAGTGGCCGAAAGGTCGTAGGGGTTCAAGTCCCCTCTTCCGCACCATATCGACGCGGCGCGTCCCGACGCGCCCGAGCGCGCATCGAATAAGTTTCGAGCCGCGGCGACGCAGGACCCCCAAGCACGCGATAGCTCCACCCCTCTGCGACGGCGCGCCGCGACGCCGTCATCCAATTGAATGTCACGATTCGTCGCATGACCTACTCGTCTCCCGTCGACGCTCCAAGGCGAGACGACAATTGGCTGGATCCAAACGCCCCTCACCTTGGTAACCTCGATTGAGGGTCAGGACCCTGACAACGAAGTGAGGCGCCATGATGATCCGCCTCCTCACACCGAAAGGCGCCGAAGCCATGACGACGAGAGAAGGAACGCGAGAGATGTCGGTCATCAACGACATGCTCCGGGAGCTGGAGCAGGAGGCAGCCACGACCCGCCGCGTCCTGGAGCGGGTTCCGGAGGACAAGCTCGGGTGGAAACCTCATCCAAAGGCTCGCTCGCTCGGCGAGCTGGCGCTCCACGTAGCGAGCGTCCCCGGCGGGGTGGCCCAGTTTGCGTCCACGCCCGGGCCGGTACAGGCCCCCCAGTTCACGGCCGGCCCGAGTCCTCAGAGCGCGGGCGAGCTCGTTCCAGCGCTCGAGAAGAGCGTGGCAGAGGCACGGGAAGCGCTCGGTGGATTGGACGATCGAACGCTTCAGTCGGATTTTCGGATGATGCACGAGGATCGCGAGATCTTCTCGGTTCCGCGGGTGGCCTTCCTGCGATCGGTGATGCTGATTGGTATCATCATCGGGGGCAGTTGACCGTCTATCTACGCGAGCTGGGCGTGCCAATTCCCTCCATCTACGGCGCAAGCGCCGACGAGAATCCGTTCGCTTGAGACGACGCCGCCCTCTGGGTGAACGATCCGAGGATGCCGGGAAAGGAAGTGACCTGCCATGGCTTCGATTTCGAAAGAGATCGTCACGCGCGCCAATCCAGATGCGGTCTGGGACGCGATCCGGGATGTCGGCGCGCTCCACACGCGTCTGGTTCCGGGATTCGTCACCGCCACGCAGCTCATCCCAGGAGGCCGGAGGGTGACGTTCCAAAACGGTCTCGTCGTGGAGGAGCCGATCATAGGCTCCGACGACGGGAAGCGACGCCTGGCTTGGACGGCCAAGGGTGACGCGCTCCCCCTTCGCCACTACAACGCATCGGTCCAGGTGTTTCCCCACGAACGTGGCAGTCGCGTGGTATGGACCGTGGATCTCCTTCCGGATGAGGCAGCCACAACTGTCGAATCGATGATGGGCCAGGGGATGGACGCCATGGCGCGCACGCTCGACCAGCTCTAAGTAGCACGCGGCGCTGCCGCGTACGCACGGGCCAGGGCGCCTTCGCCCCTCGCGCTAGACATTTAGAAAGAAGCTTTATAGCCCCGCGGTTCGCAGCCAATCGAGCCGAGAGAACGTCCGACTTTGTCGACGCCACAACGCATCTCCCTTCGCACTCACGCATCACACCAGTACGCCGCGGCGCAAGTATCCCGAGACGAGTTATCGATGCGTGGCCTTGGTCACGCGTGTCCATCCACATTCGTCAAGGAGCTAGTGCCATGGGTACTGGTTTGAAATCCGTGCATGCTTGGGTCGCTCTAGTCCTCGTCGCAGCCCTTTCCGGGGCGTGCAGCAAGGACAGCGACATGAGTGCCGTCACCGCTCCACAGTCGGGCAGCGCCGCGCTCGCGGCTTCCACGGTCAGGGCGTCAGCATCCACTTCCGGGAGCGACAAGGGCGCCGCCGGGGAGATGCCGGCCTTCTACGACGGGAAGCTGATCACGATCAACTCGGTCGAGGTTCCGGAAGGCTCCTCCGACGCGACGATCGAGAACGACAAGAGCCTCAATGAAATCTACGCGACCAACGACCTCGACGATCCGCAGGACTTTTTCCCCGTGATCGACGCCATCCAGGGGGACGGGTTCAATCCGCTCTGGCGGCAGAACCTCATCGTATTCAACCCCGGCTTCACGCCGCACCAGTTCACGTCGGACGAGGAGGTGCTCAACGCCGCGTCGGGTGCGAATCCCCAGATCCATCTGATCGTGACCGATGAGGTGTATCGGTGTGCGGTCGTGAACGGGAAGTAACGTCAAGCGAGCGGGGTCGGAGGTGGTGGGAGCCCACCTCCGACCCTCACGCTTCGAACCGGGACCGACGTCCGCGTCCCGCGACGCAATCACCCTTCCATCGGAGGACCCTGCATGCCGCGCCAGATCGTATTCACGCCGAACGCCGCCAGGCCGCCCGCCAGCTACAGCCAGGCGGTGAAGGCAGCGGGGCTCGTCTTCGTCTCCGGCACGGCACCGCACGATCCGGCGACGGGCGCCATCGTCGGCACGACCATCCAGGAACAGGTGCGCCAGAGCCTCACCAACATCTCTGTGATTCTGGAGGCGGCAGGAAGCTCACTCGATCGGGTGGTCAGCGCGACGATCGTGCTCGCGGACGATGATGACTGGCCGGGCATGAACGAGGAGTGGCTCCGGTGGTTCCCGGCGAACCCACCGGCGCGTCAGGGGGCCAAGCTCCCGGCGCGCATCCCCGGGCTCAAGGTCTCGATCGCGGCGATTGCGGAGGCATGACCGCTGCGATCAACCCCTTGGACAAGGGTGCATTCTCAGGCCCCTGCGGCGATCCGCATCCTCTTCCCCACCGCCTCACTCAATCCCATCCCAATCAGGCCGGTAACAACGTGCAGGATCTGAATGGCCGCGTGGTTCGCGCCGGGCATGAGCTGCGCCTGGGTCATGCCGAGCGCCAGGATCGCGGCTCCCCACAGGAGCACGATCCCCGCGAGCACCGGAGAAACTCCCGCCCTCATGGCGCGAAAACCAAGGATCCACATCGCGATCACGAAGATGAGGCCGATCAGCATGTGCACGGGAATCAGGCCGCCTGCGTTTCCCATCCAGATCATCACTCCGAGCAGAAGCTGCGCGATGCCGGTGATGCGTATGATCATGGTCGAACTCACTCATCCCTCCCTTGGAATTGCGCTACTCCGCGTTGACCCCCAACCGCTTCGCTTCCGCCCCGTCTCGCGCTGACTTCTCGCGGTCGCCCAGAGCGAGCCAAGCGCGACTTCGACCTCGATAGAGCTCGCCTTGCTGCGCTGGCGGCGCCAGTGGAATCGCCTCATCGTAGGCGTCCACCGCCTCTTGCGGGCGCCTCAGGGTAAGGAGAGCATCCCCCATCGCGCCCCACAATTCATAGGTCCTCGGGTGGCGCGGGTCCATCTCGATCGCATGCCTGTAGTCCGCCACGGCGAGCTCCAGGTCCCCGCTCATGGCGTACGCGGAACCCCGATTGACGTAGGAGCCGCGAAATCTGGGATTCAACCGGATGGCAGCGTCGAGATCCGAGATGGCTCCCGCAAGGTCGCCTTTCATGAGTCGAATCCCGGCCCGATCGCTCCTCGCCTCGACGAGGGTGGAGTCGAGCTCGAGTGCGCGATCGAAGCTCGCCAGAGCTTCGTCGACACGTCCGAGGCGCCCCAACGCGCTCCCCTTCGAGAAGTAGGTGCGCGCGGGCTTCGCGTCGAGCGCGAGCGCCTGGTCGTAGTCCGCGAGCGCTTCGGCATAGCGACCGGTGTCGAAGTAGTACTTCCCTCGATTGTTGTAGGCGTCGTAGATCCGGCCCGGATACTGGCGGATCACGTCAGTCCAGAGGGTACTTGAGTCTCGCCAGACGTGGCAGCGATTCCATGTCTGAATCAGCGAAACCGGAACGAGAAGAAGGAACAGCCCAGCCAACGCGTATCTCACCGTCGTGTGCGGATCGTCCAGAGCCCATGCGAGCGCGAAGAAGAGACCCACATACGGGATGTACGTGTACCGGTCGGCCATCACGACCTTGCCCACGCTCACGAATTGAAGGACGAGCACGAGGTTGATCAGGAAGAACGCGGACCCGAACACGAGCGCCCGGTTGCGGCGACCCAGATAGACCACGACGGCGAACGCGAGGACGAACGCGAGCCCGAGATAAAACTCGGGGCCGAGGCTGGTCGCGGGATTCCTGGGGTAGGGGTACATCGCCGAGAGCCCAAACGGCACGATGGCTTTCACGGCGTACATCATGATTCCGAAGCAGGCCACCAGCACCCGCGGGAATACGGGGCCGATGTCCATGCGATTGATGGCCCCCGCTTTCTCCTGTACCTGGAGCGTGATCGTAAGGACCGCCGCGGAGATCAGGATGAACGGCACCTTTTCGAGAAGGCTGCGCGCATCGAACGGCCGACGCCGGTAGAAGTCGATCGCGAGCAGCACGAGGGGAACGACGATCGCGGCCGGCTTGGAGGCAAGGGACAGGGTGAAGGCCACCAACGAAGCGATGAGCCAGCCACCCTGGAACGCCTTCAAGTAGCGCAGGTACGCGATCAGCCCCAGCAGGTAAAAGAACGCGTAGAGCACATCCTTGCGCTCGGCGATCCATGCGACCGATTCCACGTGCATCGGATGGATTCCGAACAAGAGGCTGGTCACGACCGCGGTCCACATCCTCCCCGGAGCCAGCGCACCCACGAACACGAACACCAACGCGGTGTTGGCAAGATGCAGCAGCAGGTTGAGCCAGTGGTACGAGGCGGGATCGAGTCCCGAGATACGGAAATTCAGCAGGTACGACCCGATTGTGAGCGGGTGCCAGTTCCCTGCGACCGGCGTGGTGAGGATGGCGCTGACGGTGGGGTGCGGGAGAAGCGGGTTCTGGAGGACGTACAGCGGATCGTCCCAGTTCGTGAATCCGTTGTGGAGACTGGGCAGATAGGCCACGAACGTGAGCGCGAGAATCGCGGCGAGCCAGAAGCCCTGGGGTTTTGGTCTCGACGCAAGCTTCGCGCGTTCGGACCGGGGCCGCGTCTTCGCGCCAGCGCTCGGGGGCAAGGAGTCTCCTTACCAGTCGTCGGGAATGGGTCGGTCCTGTAGGATATCGGGCGGAGCATAGCCCACCCGCCGGATTTCGGGATAGCGCATGACCCGTCTCCTCACGATCGCCATCCTCGCCCTCACCGCGCTCGTCGCAGCGGGCGCCTCGGACCCATACGCGGGCATCCAGCCCGAGCTCTACGGCGCCGGCCTCTTCTCCACGGGCCAGTGGGACTTCTTCATGGCGTTCTCACCGGATCAGCGACGCGTTCTCTTCTGCCGCGCGAACGACGACTTCACCTCGTATCAGATCTACGAGACGCGACGCGACGACCGGGGACGCTGGAGCGCTCCGACGATGCCGAAGTTCGACGGGGGCTGGAGCAACGCGGATCCGCACATCACGAAGGACGGCCGGACGGTCTTCTTCATCTCGAATCGCCCCGCTCCGGGCAAGGCCGAGCCGGAGAGCACGATGGACATCTGGTACGCCCCGCTCGGCGCGGACGGCGAATGGGGCGAGCCGGTGCCGGTCGGCGCCCCGGTCAACATGCCGGGGGACGAGTGGGCGCCGTCGGTCGCGGCGAACGGGAATCTCTACTTCGGCG
>DATEOQ010000222.1:0-4436 GCA_035273905.1 Candidatus Eiseniibacteriota bacterium
CACGCGCAGCGCCCGGAGCGAGAGATTCCTGAGAGTCGCGCGCATCTAATCCCGGAGCGCCCGGCCGGTGAGCTTCAGGAACACGTCCTCGAGCGTGGCGCGGCGGATGAGCCGCTCCTGGTGCGGGAAGCGCTCATCGAGGAGCCGCTCCACGTGATCCTCCGCCCCCGGGTAGTAGTAGAGCCGGTCGCCCACTTCCTCGAGCCGCCCTGGGAGCGTGCCGAGGAAGTCCGCGAACGCGCGATCGAAGTTCCACGCCTCGACCACCGTGCTGCCGACCTCGCGCAGGACGAGATCGGCCGGCGCTCCTTCCATCAAGATTTTCCCGTTGTCGATCACGACGACCCGGTCGCAGAGCTGGGCCGCCTCCTCCATGTAGTGCGTCGTGAGGAGCACGGTGACGCCGGTCGCGCGAAGGCTTCGCACGCGGGTCCAGATGGCGTGGCGCGCCTGCGGGTCGAGGCCCGTCGTCGGCTCGTCGAGGATCAAGACGCGCGGCTCGTTGAGGAGCGCCCGCGCGAGCACGAGGCGCCGCTTCATGCCTCCCGAGAGCTCCTGCACGCCGCTCTTCTTGCGGTCCGCGAGCTGCACGAAATCGAGCAGCCGCTCGGCGCGCTCGCGGATCTCGCGCCCCGGGATGCCGAAGTAGCGGCCGTACGCGAGGAGGTTCTTCAGCACGTCGAAGTCGGGATCGAGATTGTCCTCCTGCGGGCAGACGCCGAGCATGCGCTTCACCTCGCGCGGGCTCGTGCGCACGTCGACTCCGTACACGGTCGCGGTTCCGGACGTGGGCGGGAGGAAGCAGGAGATCATTCGGACCGTGGTCGTCTTGCCCGCGCCGTTCGGCCCGAGGAATCCGACCACCTCGCCCGGGGCGACGTCGAAAGAGACGCCCCGCACGGCTTCCATGGCGGCGTAGGCCTTGCAAAGATCGCGCGCCTGAATCGCGGATGTCCCCGGAAGCCCGTTCATCCAGCGAGTTTAGCACGCGTTTCGGGCCGACTCGGATGAACCCCGCGCCGTCGGCGGTTGAAGGTTCCATGGAGTGCGGGGTACCCTCCCGGTGTTCGAGCACAGGGGGTCCCGCCAGTCACTCTCGTTTCCGGAGGCACAGGATGGTTCGTCGTGGATTCTTGCTGTTCGCTGCACTCGTTCTCGCCCTCATGCCCATGACGCTGCACGCGCAGACGGGCACCACCACGCCGCCGGCCACCACGCCGCCGGCCACCACGCCGCCCGCGACGACCGCGCCCGCGACCGATACGGCTCCCCCCGCGGAAGCCGCGAAGCCCACGCCGAAGAGCCAGGTCCTCGCGATGCCGCAAGGCCCGCCGGCGGAGCTCAAGAAGCTCGCGCAGCTCGTCGGCAACTGGAACTCCACGGTGCACGTCTACGCGAGCCCGATGGCTCCGGAGTCGGAGACGGCCGGCAAATCGACCTACGGTTGGGCCTTCGGTGGGATGCACCTCGAGGGCAAGCACCAGATGAAGATGATGGGGAAGCCCTTCGACGGGCGCTCCACCTGGGGCTACGATACGCAGAAGAAGCAGTACCAGATGATCTGGACCGACACGATGATGCCGTTTGCGTTCGTCTACTACGGCACGTTCCCGACGGACAATGCGGTCTCTCTGTTCACGACCTACATGATCGGCGACAAGCCGGTGACGGAGAAGGTCGACGTCGCGTTCCCGGATGCCAATTCCTACGTCATGACGATCCAGAACGACATGTCCGGATCGATGCAGAAGGTGATGGAGGAGAAGGGCACGCGCGCGGCCGGGAACGCGACCGCGAAGGGCAAGTCGACGGCCAAGAAGTCCACGGCCACGAAGTCGACGACGAAGAAGGCTAGCTGACCGGTCTCACGCGAGCGCCAAAGTCCACGGGCGGTCCGGCATGGCGCCGGGCCGCCCGTTTCGTTTCTGCCAGGCTAAGGACGCTTCACGACGATCGACCCGCCCATGCCCCGGTGGGTGCAGCAGTCGTAGGGGAAGACGCCCGGCGTGTCCGGCATCGTTACGAGGACCGCGCGCTCTTCTCCCGGTCCCAGCTCGTAGTCGCAGCGCACCCCGAGCGCGGCGATCCGGAAGTTGTGCCGGATCATCGTGGTCTCGTCGTTCCGGAGGACGAAGCGGACGCGCTCGCCGGTCTCGAAGGCGAGCGCGGGATTGCTGTCGTTGAAGGCGTAGCCGCTCATGTGGAGCGGGACTACGCGCTGCGGTGCGCCGCGGCCGCACGAATCCGCGGCGAGGAGTGCGGCGAGAAGGCAGGCGGCGATCCGCATTCGTCGTTTCATCGCGGGGTGGTGTACGCTCTCAGCATGAACCTGGCGTCCCGCGCGGAGCGCGCATGATCCTCGCCCAGACCGTGCGCCCTCCCGTCACTGTCGCGATCGAAGCGCCGCGGCGCCGCGTGACGCGCGGAGACAGCCTCGACCTGATGTTGACCCTTGCGGTCGATCCGGGATACCGCATCGAGTCGGTGGACGCGCCCATCGGCCGGGCACTCGCCACCTCGATCCAGCTCGGACTGGCGGAGGGACTCACGCCGGGGCCGATGGTGGCGCCAGAGGACTCCGTCGACCCGCTCGGCGGCGGGCGCGTGCCCGCGTACGTCGGACGGATCGCGATCCGGGTGCCGCTCACGGTCGACGCGTCGTGCCTCCCAGGCCCGGCCCCGCTGGCCGCTCGCGTCCACTTCCAGGCCACCGGCGATCGTGGTGTCCTCCCGCCGGATCAGGTCGAGGTGCACGCCGAGCTGGACGTGGCCGCCGGCTGACCCACGCCGCGCTCGCGCCCGCTCACCAAATCCCCGGAATCAGCCGCTTCGTGCGCGCCATGTAGGCGCGGTACTGGTCTCCGAACGTCTCGACGAGGAGCTTCTCCTCGCGCGGGATGCGGAGCAGCACCACGATCGCGAGCGGAAGGGAGAGGAGGAGGAAACCGATCGGGCTTCCGAGGATGAGCGGCGGCGCCATCCACTCGAGGATGAAGCCTGAGTAGAGCGGATGCCGCACCCGGGCGTACATCCCCGTGTCGACGATCCTGTGATCCTCCTGGATCTGGACGCGCACCGTGAACATGCGTCCGAGGGTCCGCTTGCCGAGGACGCGCACGGTCATGCCCGCGATCCCGACGAGAATCCCCAGGGCGTACATCCACCACGACGGGTGCGGCGGCAGTCCTCGGTTCTGGAGGAACATCCAGGTGAAGATTCCGAGCGCCGGAATCACGAAGAAGAGCGGCGTGAGCGGATCGCGGTCGCCGCGCGCACCGCTTCCGAACGTGGACCGCGTGAGGAATCGCTCCACGAAGAAGAAAGCCACCAGGTAGGCGTAGAACGTGATCAGGGTGACGTCGCGGGTCGGAGCGGTCATGCGCGTTCCCTCGCTTCGTGGTGTGCGTCCGCGCGGAGGAGCGCGGAGTGGTCTTGGTACTCCGTGACGCACGGAGCCCCATCGGCGTGAAGATACCTCGGCCGGTCCACGGCGCCGAGCGCGAGAAGCGTGCTCGACACGGTGGGGAAGTGCTCCCGATGGATGCAGACGGCCGGACCGCCATCCTCGCCATGGCTCCGGAGAATCGAAGCGAACCCCGCAAGCGCCTCGTCCACGCTTCGCGGTTTCATCCCCTCGAGCCTCGAGAGAACGTGCCGCGTGCGCGCCTCGCTGGGATCGTCCAGCTCGGCATGCGTGATCGCGTGCCATCCCGCGGGGATCGGCACGCCGCGCGGCTCGTCACCGCCGCCGCCGACCACGGCCCACGATCCCAGATCGGGATCGATCCCGACGAGCGTGCAGCGTCCGTACTCGCCGTCGCCGAACCGTCGGAGCGCCGCGTCCCACGCTTCGGGACGCGCTTCGCCGGTCTCGGGATCGATGCGCGCGGGCTGGTCCAGTCGTGCGGCCGAGGCCGCCTCGAGGCAGAGGAGACCGCGCGATCGGAGTCCGTCTACGGGATCGCCGGGACGCGGCCGCCGGTTCATGAGCGCGGTCACGAAGCGCGCATCGCGAATCGCGAGCCACGTGCCCCGCGCCACGAGATCGCGACCGCCCACCACGCGCGGCGTGGACACGAGGACACCGGGACCCGCGGTGGCGCGCTCGGGAGACTCGTCCCGGTTCGCGCCCAGGAGGGCGGTTCCCGGTCCGAGGACGTCGATTCCGATCAGGAGCGTGCACACGGCGCGCCGTGCCGCTCTAGACCCGCTCCTCCACGGGGAGGTAGGGCTCGTTGTGGGTGCCGGTGTAGATCTGGTCCGGGCGGTAGATGCGGTTCCCCTGCAGCTGCTCGATCCAGTGCGCGAGCCATCCGGTGATGCGCGCCACCGCGAACATCGGCGTGAAGAGCGCCGGGGGAAGCCCCATCGCGGTGTAGACCACGCCCGAGTAGAAGTCCACGTTGGGATAGATCCGCTTCGCGCCGAGATGCTCC
>DATEOQ010000223.1:0-2208 GCA_035273905.1 Candidatus Eiseniibacteriota bacterium
CTGACACGACGAAGCCCGGTCTGATCACGCCGCCTCCCTCGAACGGTGCCGTCGCGCCGGCCGGCGGCGGCTCGGCTCCGGCTCCGGGGAGCGCGCTCGCCTCGCACCCGCGCACGGTGCCGGCGCCCGAGACGACGCACGTCATCAAGACCTCCTACTACACCGCCACCTTTACCTCCGAGGGCGGCGCGATCGCGCACTGGATGGTCCCCGGCTACAAGGACCTGTCCGCCCCCGGCCAGGACGTCGACCTCGCCGAGCCGTCCCGCGCGATGCGGCTGATCGTGAAGACGCCGTACTTCGACTACGACTTCACCGACGCCCCGTTCCGTGTGGAGTCCGCCTCCGACACCGCGGTCACCTTCGTCGCGGACGACTCGTCGGGGGTGAAGGTGACGAAGAGCTACCGCGTCGCGCGCGATCCGCGCGCGATGGACATCGAGCTCCGCGCCGCCGTGCCGGTCCCCTACGGGCCGATCCAGATGAAGTGGGGCTGGGGCGAGTCGCTGCCGCACACCGAGCACATGCTGACGCCGCGCACCGTCGCTGCGGTCGCCTTGATCGGCGACAAGATGGAGCGCGTGGACGCGGCCCACATCCAGAAGGAAGGGAGCAAGTCGCTCCAGGGGAACGTCCGGTGGGTGGCGGTTCGGAGCAAGTACTTCGTCGCGGCGCTGATCCCCGATTCGGCCACGGTGGGCGCGGTCGAGTTCACGCAGAGCGAGCAGAAGGAAGCGACCGTCTGGCTCGTGGACGCGGCCCCGCCCGGCACCGACCTGCGCCGCCACATGCGGCTCTACGCGGGCCCCATCCACTACGACACGCTGGTAGCCCAGGGCTCGGAGCTGGACCGGCTCGCGAACCTCGGGTGGCGCTGGATCACGGGGGTGAGCGCGCTCCTTCTCTGGTGTCTGAACGCGCTCTACAAGCTGATCCCGAACTACGGGATCGCGATCATCCTCCTTTCGGCGGGCACCAAGCTCATCTTCTACCCGCTCACGCAGGCTTCGCTTCGCTCGATGAAGGTGATGCACCACCTGCAGCCCGAGATGAAGGCGCTCCAGGAGAAGTACCAGGGCGATCCGACGCGGATGAACAAGGAAGTGATGGACCTGTACAAGCGGTACAAGGTCAACCCGCTGAGCGGGTGCCTTCCGATGCTGGTCCAGATCCCGGTCTTCTTCGCGCTCTACAACGTGCTCCTGAACTCGATCGAGCTCCGGGGCGCGGGGTTCATGGGATACATCCACGATCTCTCGGTGCCGGACGTCCTCATGCCGGTCGGCGGATTCCCGCTGCATCTCTTCCCGATCCTCATGACGGGGAGCAGCTATTACATGCAGTCGCAGACCCCGGTCTCGCCTCAGCAGAAGCCGACCATGATGCTCATGCCGGTCATGATGCTGGTCTTCATGTATAATTTCCCATCCGGCGTGGTCCTGTACTGGACGGTCACCAACGTCCTCTCGGGCGTCCAGCAATACCTGGTCAACCTTGCGGAAGACCGCAAAATGGCGGCGAGCGCGTAACCATGAGATCCCACGGACCCGATCAGCCCATCGAGACCGCGGTCGAGGCGGAAGCCCCGACCTTCGGTGAAGCCGTGAACGACGCCGCCGTGCGTCTGGGCGTCTCCACCGCGGACCTCGCGATCGAGATCATCGATCCCGGGGCCGGCGAAGGGTCGAGCACCGGGTTCCGCCCGGTGAAGATCCGCGCGCGCCGCCGTGCCGAGCACGCCGCGCCGGACGGCGCCCGCCCCACGCCCCCCGGTGAGCGCCGCCCGTACGAGCGCAGCGATCGCTATGAACGTGGCGGCCGCGGGTCGCGCGACTCGTATCGCAGGCCCGATCCGGTCAGCTACGGTCCTCCGCCCGTGCCGATGGATCCGTCCAAGATCACGCCCGAAATCGTGGAGATGGTCCGCGTACTCGCCGACGGCATCGTCGACAGCATGGAGTTCGATGGAACGGTGACGGCGGAGAAGACCTCGCACGGCATCCGCATCGGCGTCGACGCGGGCGAAAACGACCAGTTCCTCATCGGCAAGGACGGGGACACGCTCTCCGCGTTCCAGCACCTTCTCGGCCGCATGGTCCGCGCGAAGATGCCCGACGAGGCGCCGCCCCGCATCGAGGTGGACGTCGCCGGCTATCGCGACCGTCAGATCGAGAAGCTGCGGGAGCTCGCGCGCGAGCTGATGCAGGA
>DATEOQ010000224.1:0-2180 GCA_035273905.1 Candidatus Eiseniibacteriota bacterium
AGGGGTCAGGATCCACGACGGCGCCTCCTCCGATGGGGTCCGCACCGCGCGCAGCTCCGCCCTCACGATGGAGCTCGCCTCCGCTTCCGAGGTCTCGAAGAGCGCGGGGTCGAGATCGAGGGCCCAGCGGGACGCTCGCACCGCGCAGGCGCGGAGCCAGGCGTCTCCCGAGCGCCACGCGGCCGTGATCCACCCGGCGAGCCCTCGCTGCAGCTCTTTCGACTGAGTCTCGGTCGCAGGGGCCGCGATCGTTTCGAACAGATCCTCCAGATGCCGGAAGATGGATCGGGGCAGTACATGGCTCAGATATTCTAGCGCCGGCGGGTCGTCGCCGGTTTCGCGCGTCTTGAGTCGCTCGAACGCACCGGAGAGTGGCTTCGGATCGTACCAGCAGGCGAGCGCGCGGAATCCGCGTTCCAGCGCCATCTCGGCGTACTCGCGGAAGCTCTCGCCGAGGAGGCGCACCTCCGGCGCGTCGTGCCGCGCCAGCACGCGGGAGGGAACGATCCACTGCCGATACTCGCGCAGCTCCCGCAGGAAGAGCTTGTGCACGCGCGAGCGCGCCATCACCGGGCGGCCGACCGTGACGCGAATGCGGCTCGCGCCCTCCAGCCCCAGATGCCGGAGCGTCCGGTCCGTGCTCCGCACGAGCGTGAGGAGCGCGCGGAGCGCGGCGGGCGTCGCGATCTGGGCGAGCGCGCGCGCGGCCCTGGCCTGCGGCCGGATCCCGCGCACCCCGGAGAGATACGGCTGGAGCGCCGGAATGGCCGCGTTCCTTAGCGCCGCGATCGCGAGACGCGCGTCGTAGCTCAGCTCCGGATCCACCAGGAGCGGCACGAGCGTGTCGAGGAGCTGGCGGCTGGGGCGGCGCGCGGCGGACTGGAGCGCGGCCCGCCGGATCTCGACGGACGGCTGATTCAGGAGCTCGAGGAGCCGCGGCACCCGAGCGGACGTCGTGAGCGTCCCGAGCGCGCGCGCGGCGAGCACCCGGTCTTCGGGATTGTCCGAGTGCGTGAGCCGGTCGATCCACGCTGTCGTGACCGCGCCGGGCGCCTCGCTGGGGCGCTCGAGGAGCGCGTCGAGCATGAAGCCGCGAAGGCGGGCGTCGTCCCGGTCCAGCATCGCGCGTGCGTACTCGACCTGGCGGGCGCTGATCGCGAGCTCGTAGCTCACCGCGGCGCGGCTCACCCGGTCGTCCGGATCCTCGAGCATCTCCCGTACGCGGTTCCGGTCGTCCCGGAGGCGCAGCGATTCCATCGCGCGAATCGTCGCGGCGCGAAGCGCGGGGGAAGGGCGGTCGATATTGTCGAGGACCGCCCTCGCGATCCTGGGGTGGTGGATGTAGCGGGCGAGATCGAGTGCGAGGAGCGCGCGCGGTTCCTCGGGCGAACGGAGCGCCGCCTCGAGGGCGCGGCGGGCCCCGGGAACGCGCATCGACTCCGCGGCACCTTCAGCGTCGAGCCATCGGCTGCTCAGCGCCTGCTCGAACGCCTGAGAATACTGACGATTGAGACGGTAGAGCACGAACAGCCAGGTCGCCGCCATGATCACGGTCGCGATCGCGATCACGCTCGGCGCCGCCCCCGCGACGCGCATGACGATGATGAGGAAGACGCCGACCGCCGCATCGGACCACCGCTCCACGAGCGTGTCGATGGCCGGCTTGATGCGCCGGCGCTCGGGGGGGCGCACGGCCATGTAATAGATCTCCGCGGACGATTTCCCGATCCCCTGGAGCACGACGCCCTGCACCCACCGGAGCGCGACCACCGCCCACCATCCGGTGCTCAGGGCCACCCACCACGAGAAGATCATGACGAGCGCGGGCTGAAGTCCCGTGGAGGTGGCGAGGCCGAGGCGCGCGAAGAGCCACGCGACGGCTCCGAACTGGAAGATGAGCGCGAGCAGGTTCAGGATCAGATAGAACTTTCCGAGGAAGCGCGCCAGCGCCGCGGAGTCCGTGTAGATGTCCTGGATGAAGAACTTGAACTGGAAGTCGACGAGGGTCGAGACGATCACCGAGAGCGCGAGCGCTGCGGCGAGGTACTGGAGGTAGTTCGATCGCCGGATGATCTTCCAGCGCGAGCCGGCCGCCGTGGATGTAGGGGCGTTCGGCGCACGCTCGTGGCGATACCGCTCGACCGCCCGCGTGAGCAGGAAGGACACGACGAGGAGGAGCG
>DATEOQ010000225.1:0-2374 GCA_035273905.1 Candidatus Eiseniibacteriota bacterium
AAGGGTGTGCGCGAGCGGCGCGTCCGCCCGCTCGATGACGCGTTCGCGAGCGAGGTGATCGGCATGCGTGACATGGCCGAGCTTCGGGCCCGGATGCGCCTCAATCTCGAGGGCGAGGCCCGGATGAAGGCCCGCCGCGACGAGGAGGAGGCGATCGTGGACCAGCTCCTGGCCAAGAATCCGATCGCGCTGCCCGAGAGCATGGTGGCGGAGTATCTCGAAGACCTCCTCCAGCGTCTAAAGGATGAACGCGAGTGGACACCCGAGGAGGTAGAGCGCTTCCGTACCGAGTACCGGCCGACGGCCGAGCGGCGGATCAAGCGCGATCTCCTGCTCGACGCCATCATGCGGGCCGAGTCGATCCAGGTCTCCGAGGAGGAGATCGATCAGACGCTCCGCGGGGCCATGGGAGAGGAAACCACGGGACCGGAGGCCGAGCGGGCCATCCGTAACCCTGCCCAGAGAGAGCGGGCGCGGAATCATCTCCTCGAGCGAAAGCTTTTCCAACTGCTCCGGGAGAAAGCGCAGCTTAAGATAACGGCATGAGGTCCCGATCAATCGGTCGGGACGCACGAATGGATACGGAGGAGGGAGCAAGGATGTCGCTGGTACCGATCGTGGTGGAGCAAAGCGGGCGCGGGGAACGGGCCTACGACATCTTCTCCCGGCTCCTCAAGGACCGGATCATCTTCATCGGGACGCCGATCGACGACGTGATCGCGAATCTCGTCATCGCTCAGCTCCTCTTCCTCGAGGCTGAGGATCCGGATCGCGACATCAACCTGTACATCAACTCGCCCGGCGGCGTGGTCTCGGCGGGGCTCGCGATCTACGACACGATGCAGTTCATCAAGTCGGACGTCGCGACGATCTGCATGGGGCAGGCAGCCTCGATGGCGGCGCTTCTTTTGGCCGCGGGCGCGGCGGGGAAGCGTTCGGCGCTCCCGCACTCGCGTATCATGATTCATCAGCCGCTCGGCGGCAGTCAGGGACAGGCGACCGACATCGAGATCTACACGAAGGAGATCCTGACGCTCCGGACGGAGCTCAACAAGATTCTGGTGCGCCACACCAACCAGCCGGTGGACAAGATCGAGAAGGACACCGATCGCAACTTCTTCATGTCCGCCGAGGAGGCGAAGGCGTACCGCATCGTGGACAAGGTCATCACCAAGTTCGAAACCGTCAAGAAGCAGCCCGAGCCGGTCACGATCGGCTGAGGACACCAAGGAGCTCATGAAGAAGCGCGTCAGCTCGCCACATCCCATCCGGTGCAGCTTCTGCGGCCGCGGCCAGGACGAGGTCTCCCGCCTCGTGTCGGGCCCGTCCGTCTACATCTGCAGCGAGTGCGTCAAGCTCTGCAACGACATCCTCGAGGGTGAGACCGACCACACGGTCGGCGCGCCCAAGGGCTCGCTCCCGAAGCCGGCCGAGATCAAGAAGGTCCTCGACGACTACGTGATCGGGCAGGATCGCGCCAAGAAGACGCTCTCCGTCGCGGTCTACAACCACTACAAGCGCATCTACTCGGGCAGCGCCGTCGACGACGTCGAGCTCGAGAAGTCGAATATCCTGCTCATCGGCCCGACGGGCACGGGGAAGACGCTCCTCGCGCGGACGCTCGCGCGCATCCTCAAGGTGCCGTTCGCCATCGTCGACGCGACCTGCCTCACCGAGGCGGGCTACGTGGGTGAGGACGTGGAGAACATCCTCGTCCGGCTCCTCCAGGCCACGGACTTCAACGTGGTGAACGCGGAGCACGGAATCGTCTACATCGACGAGCTCGACAAGATCTCGCGCAAGTCGGAGAACCCGTCCATCACGCGCGACGTGTCGGGCGAGGGCGTGCAGCAGGCGCTCCTCAAGATCCTCGAGGGCACGGTCGCGAACGTCCCGCCGCAGGGCGGGCGGAAGCATCCGCAGCAGAAGTACATCGAGGTGAACACGAAGGACATCCTCTTCATCTGCGGCGGCGCGTTCGAAGGGCTGGACAAGATCGTGGAACGGCGCGTGAGCCAGAAGGCGATGGGCTTCGGCGCCGAGATCAAGAGCCGGAAGGACAGGAACCTGGGCGAGCTGCTATCGCTCGTGGAGCCGGACGATCTCCTTCGCTACGGGCTCATCCCCGAGCTGGTGGGACGGCTTCCGGTGACCGGCGCGCTCGATTCGCTGAGCAAGGCGTCGCTCATCGACATCCTCACCAAGCCGAAGAACGCGATCACGAAGCAGTACCAGAAGTTCTTCGACATGGAAGGCGTGAAGCTCGAGTTCACCGAGGACGGCCTGGAAGCCGTCGCGGAGCAGGCGCTCCGGCGCGGCACGGGAGCACGCGGTCTGCGCGCGGTGCTCGAGGAGTCCATGCTCGACCTGATGT
>DATEOQ010000226.1:0-5046 GCA_035273905.1 Candidatus Eiseniibacteriota bacterium
ATCTCATCCAGGAAGAGCGTGCCGAGATGGGCCATCTCCATGAGCCCCTTCTTCGTCTTCTTGGCGTCGGTGAACGCGCCCGCCTCGTGTCCGAAGAGCTCGCTCTCGAGGAGATTCTCGGCGATGGCGCTGCAGTTCAGCTCCACGAAGGGTCCGTCGCGCCGCGCGCTCCGGTCGTGGATCTCGCGCGCGAGGAGCTCCTTGCCCACGCCCGTCTCGCCCTGCAGGAGCACCGTCCCCGAAGGGCTCTGCGCCATCTTCGCGACGGTCTCGATCACCTTGTTCATGCGCGACCCGCCGCCGACGATGAGGGCCGATCCGCTTCGCCTGCGGTCCACGTCGCGAAGCCGGGCCACCTCCTCGGCGAGGCGCGTCTGCGCGAGCGCATTACGTAAGATGAGCTTCAGGTGGTCCAGCTCGAACGGCTTCGAGAGGTACTCGTAGCAGCCGGCCTTCGTGGCCTCGACCGCCTGCGGGATCTGCCCGTACGCGGTCATCATCACCACCTGGACGCTGCGCTTCCTCGCCTTGATCGTCTTCAGGAGCTCGAGCCCGTTCGTATCGGGGAGCTTCTGGTCGAGCAGCACGAGCTGGTACTCCTCGCGCTCGATCTTCTCGAGCGCCTCCGCCCCGTCCGCCGCGGTCTCCACCCGGTATCCCTCGTCCGACAGGCCTTCCTTGAGGGTGAACCGAAGGGTCCGCTCGTCATCCACCACGAGGATCCCGACCGTCTGCTTAGCGAGGACTGCCGCGTCTGTCTCCATGTCGTTTCTCCACGGGTAGATCGATGGTCACGGTCGTACCTTGCCCCACCGTGCTTTCGATGGAGATCGCGCCGCCGTGCTCGCGAACGATGCTCTGGCAGATGCTGAGTCCCAAACCGGTGCCCTGAGTGCGCGTGGTGTAGAAGGGATCGAACACGCGCGCGATGACGGCCGCCGGGATTCCCGGCCCGTTGTCCTTCACGCGGACCTCGACCACGTCCTGGAGCGGAGGCCGTTCCCGCTCGAGAAGGCGGTCGGTCGCGCGCCGTCCGATCGAGCTCCGCTCGGCCGCGCGCTTCCGCGCCGGGCCGACCTTCACCTCGATCTCGCCTCCCTGCGTGAGCGCCTGGAGCGCGTTCATGAGGACGTTCAGCACGACCTGGAGGACCTGGTCGTGGTCCATGTAGATCTCGGGCACGCGGTCGGCCCGCTCGACGCGCAGGTTCACGTTCTCCTGCACCGCCACTTCGTGCACCAGCATGAGCGCGCGATCGAGCGACGGCAGGATCGACTGGCGCGTGAGCTGGGGCGTGGAGGGACGCGCGAACTGGAGGAGGCTCACGACGATCCGGTCGAGGCGCGACACCTCCTCGAGGATGAGGTCGGCGAACTGACTCCGCGGGTCGTCGCTCTCCAGGCGCCGCTTGAGCAGCTGCGCGGAGTTGCTGATCCCGGCGAGCGGGTTCCGGATCTCGTGCGCGACTCCGGCCGCGAGCTCGCCGATCGACGCGAGGCGGTCGCGACGCCGCCACTGGTCCTCGCGCGCCTTCTGCTCCCTTAGATCCTGGAAGAGCGCCAGCGTCCCGAGGAGCGCTCCCTCACGTCCCTCGAGGGGCAGGAGCTTGAGCGACACGGGGAGGATGTCCCCGGAGCGCGTCACCACCTCGACTTCGTGCGGCTCCTCCGACGACGCGCACGCGCCCGGAGGCACGTGCCCCTCGCCCTTCGGAGCGCGGAAGACGCGTGCGGCGTCCTCGCCCTCGAGCTGATCGGGCTCGAATCCAAGGAGCTTGGCCGCGGCCGGATTGGCCGCGAGGACCTTGCCGTCGCGATCCACCGCGAGCACGCCCTGCGGCGCGTGGCGGAAATGGCTCCATGCGGCGTCGAGCACGCGATGGGCGGGCGGAGCTTCGGGAGGCGTCGCGGGAAGGCGGGCGCGGGATCTCAACTCATCCCGCCCGCGCTTCGAGGAGGCGCGCCGGGCAGGGATCGGGGGAATGGAATGGCGTGCTGAACGTGAAACGTTCCGGGCGCCCTTCCCTTTTCGGCTTCCAAGCCGACCTCCGGCGTCATCCCTGTGCCCGAACTCGCGAATGCGGAACCGATCGTGAGTGGTCACATCTTTACCAGTGCCCCTCGCCGGGGGTCAAGCGGTTTCGGTCGGTCGCTCCTTCGTCTTTGGAGTGGACGCGATGCGGCGGAGGATCGCCCCGGCCAAAGTTCGGCGCACTTCGGGGCGATCGTAGTACCGGCGTTGGATGCGGCGCCGCGCGCGTTCCACGCTCGGCAGCTGCGCCACGTCGGGCTCCTCGGCCCCTACCGGCCTAGTTGAGGCTTGCGGCACGGTCCCGATCCTTCCTCAAGGTCGCCATCGCTTCCATCCAGCTCTCCCTGAGATCCAGGAGGCCTTCGAACGCATGCTCGAAGTCTCCACGTTCGATGTCGCTCAAACAGGTGTCGAAGTGCGCCAGGACCCGCCCACCGACGTCCCGTGACCGATGCTCGAGGCGAGACATCAGATCGAGGACGGTTCGAAGCGCGATGGACCGGTTCTCCTCCTGGCAGCTCCGAAGCGCGCAGTCGAAGAGGGCGAGGACTTCCTCGCCGCGCTCGATCCAGCGGTCCAGCTCGCCGAGATCGGCGCCACCTCCGTAGGCGGTGCTCATCGCGTCGCGCCCGTCTCGAGGCGGCCCCTCAAGGCTTGGACTCCCGTCCGTTCTCCGGCCGAGAGCTGGGATTCCCCTGCGCGCCGCCGGGCCGCGCCGCGCCCGGCTCGCCGTTCGGCGTACCGCCGGCATCGCGAAGAGCCTGGGCTCGACGATTCTCCTGCTGAATCCGCTCGTAGATCTCTTCCCTGTGCACTTTCACGCTCGGCGGGGCATCGATGCCCAGCTTCACGTGATTTCCCTTCACCTCCACGATCGTGATCTTGACGTCGTCACCGATGCGGATGTTTTCTCCGAGCTTCCTTGTCAGGAGGAGCATCGTGCCCTCGTCCTCTCCAGCGTCCTGCCGGGGTCTGGGTCGCGGTCGGGGGCGCCGGGATGGTCCCGGAGCCTTTCCCTTCCGGCCCAACCATCGGCACGACCGGGCGCCATCTGAATGGCGAATCCCCGCGCCGGCACTGGAAGAACGAGGGTTCTGGGACGGTCCGATCGAGCCACGGCGGGGTGGTGAAACAGGCGCGCGGTATCGGGTGGGAAGGCCCGGTTTTCAGAGGGGCCCTGCTCTCTGGCCACAACTTGAGAGGAGGCACGGCCCCTGCTACCATTCCGCCACGTGACTCCCCTCGAGCCATCCCACCTGCGTCACCAGAGAGCCCGCTCCCTAGGGCTGCTCGTTCCCATCCTCGCGCTCACGATGGCGCTGCTCGTCGGCTGCGGCTCGGAGAACACGATCGACCCCGGCACGGATCCCGACGCGGTCGTCTGGACGAAGCTCACGAACCTGCCCACCGAGACCAGCGCCCTGCTCCGGGACGTACAGGCGCTCTACCCGGATTGGCGCGGCGATTCGGTCGTGTTCTGCGCGCTGGGCAACGACCCGGCCAGCGGCAAGCACCTGCGTCTCGCGTTCGTGAACGTGAACGATGGGGCCGGTGCGACCGTGACGGGATACCCCGGCCTCTCCAACTGGAATGACATCACGCCCAAGTGGGTCGGCCCGGGACACGTGGTCTTCTCGTCGAGCCGAGATCAGGCTGGCGCGTTCGACATCTGGTACCGGAACGTCGACACGGGCGCCGATCACCGCCTGATGAACACGGCGGCCTACGAGACGCGTGCCATTCCTCAGCCCGGCTCGCCGGGGCTTGCTTATGCGTACAACACCACCAGCGACAGCCGGAACGGCCGCCTGGTGTACATGGCCGATACGGCCAACGTGGCGAACCAGAGCTTCCAGACTGCCCCCAGTCTCAAGATCGGGGAGCCGGGCTGGGATCCGACCGGGACGAAGATCGTGTTCAGCGCCGACAGCACGGCGGGGACCGTCCACTACAGGCACATCTGGTGGACCGCGGTCGGGGACACGGCGTCGCATCAGCTCACCTTCGGCCCCTATGAGGACGACTATCCGTCCTTCCGGCCGGACGGCTCCAGCATCCTCTTCGAGTCGGACCGGTCGGGCCGGTCGAGCCTCTGGCTCGTGGATCCGGTGCTCGGCGAAGCGGCCGGCGTGACGCGAATCGCGTGGCAGGATCCGGGACCGCAGATCTATTTCCCCATCTGGTCCCCGGACGGTCAGCGCATCATGGTCACCGTGGACGGAGACAATACGGGCCGCCAGCTCTGGATCCTGTCCAACCTCAAGCTACCCTGAGCTAGCTCGACCCTACGCGCTCAGCTTCGCCCGCATCGCTCGAGCGAAGCGACGCAGCCGATCCTCCCGCTTCGCGACGTCCTTCTCCTCCTGCAGTTCCCGGATGAGCGCGCTCCCCACGATGACCCCTTCCGCGTGGCCTCGCAGGGGCGCGACGTCGCTCGTCGGGGTCCATCCAAAGCCCACGCACCGCGGCAGCGGCGACTTCGAGCGGCACGCGTCGAGAAGATCGTCGAGCGTCGCATCGCCCGCGCCGCCCCCGGTGACCCCGAGGCGCGCGACGACGTAGAGGTACCCTCGCGAGGCAGCGGCGATCGAGGACAGCCGGCCGCGATCGGTGGTCGGAGCGATGAGCGCGATCGTGTCGAGACCCGCGCGCTGGAACGAGGCCCAGAGCGGAGGATCCTCCTCGGGGGGCAGATCGACGAGGATCAGGCCGTCCACGCCCGCGGCGACGGCATCCCGCGCGAAGCGCTCCGCCCCATAGGCCAGCACCGGATTCAGGTAGGTCATCACGACGAGCGGCGTCTCGAACCGCGCCCGCAGGCGCCGCGCCTGCTCGAGCGTGTCGGCGAGACGCACCCCCTTCGTGAGCGCCACGCGGGTCGATTCCTGGATCACGGGGCCGTCGGCGAGAGGATCGCTGAAGGGCACGCCCATCTCGAGGAGATCCGCCCCCTCCTCGCAGAGCGCGGCGAGCAGCCGATCGGATTCGGCGAGGTCGGGAAATCCGGATGTGAGG
>DATEOQ010000227.1:0-3137 GCA_035273905.1 Candidatus Eiseniibacteriota bacterium
CGCCCATGACGCCGGCCAGGGCCATGGGGGTCGAGCGGTCTGCGATCACCAGGTGGCTCGGATCGAGCTTCATCTCGCGGCCGTCGAGAAGCGTGAGCGTTTCCCCCGCCCTGGCGCGCCGCACCAGGATCGCGAAGCCGCCGATCTTGGCGGCGTCGAACGCGTGGATCGGCTGCCCGTGCTCGCGAAGCACGTAGTTGGTCGCGTCGACCACGTTGCTGATGCTGCGGAAGCCGGCCGCCTCGAGCCTCTTGCGAAGCCAGTCGGGCGAGGGACCGATCTTCACCCCGCGAACCACGCGCGCCATGTAGCGCGGGCAGTCGGCCGGGTTCTCGATCGTGACCGAGGGGATCGGGCCGGAGCCGGTCGCGTTGAGCGCGCCGGCCGCCTTGAGCTTTGTCCCGCGCGCCGCGGCGATCTCGCGGGCCAGGCCGATCACGCTCATGCAGTCCGCGCGGTTGGACGTGATCTCGACGTCGAGGATGGAGTCGCTGCCGCCGGCCATCGAGGCGAGGGGTACGCCCACGGACGGATCGCCCGGGAGCACCCAGATCCCCTGCGACTCGTCGCTCAGGCCGAGCTCCCGCTCCGAGCAGATCATTCCTTCGGACTCCACGCCGCGGATCTTCGACTTGCGGAGCTTGGTCCCGTCCGGCAGCTTGCTTCCGATCTGGGCGACGGCAACCTTCTGCCCGGCTGCGACGTTCGGCGCCCCGCACACGATGGAGAGCCGGGCCGGACCGCCGATGTCCACGGAGCAGAGGCTGAGGCGATCCGCGTTCGGATGCTGGCCCTTCTCCACGACCAGGCCGACGACGATCGCGGGATCGAAGGTGACGCCGCGCTCGACGGATTCGACCGGGAGCCCGCGCGTGGCGAGAAGCTGCGCCAGCTCTTCGGGCGAGCCCGCGAGATCGACCCAGTCGGCGAGCCAGTTCCAGGTGACTTTCACGCGGTCCTCAGAATTGGGTCAGGAAGCGGATGTCGTTGTTGAAGAAGTAGCGAAGATCGGGCACGCCGTGGCGGAGCATGATGAGTCGCTCCACGCCGACGCCGAACGCGAATCCGGTGAAGCGCTCGGGGTCGTATCCGACTTCGCGGAACACGTTCGGATGCACCATCCCCGCGCCAAGCACCTCGAGCCATCCGCCGGACAAGGGGCCGCACACGTTGCACCCCGTTCCGCCGCAGAAGAAGCAGCGGATGTCGACGACGGCGCCGGGCTCGACGAACGGATAGTAGGACGGGCAGAAGCGGATCTCCGTCTTCGGCCCGAAGAATTCCTTCAGGAACCGATCGAGCGTTCCCTTGAGGTCGGCCATGCTGACGTTCTCGTCGACGTAGAGCCCTTCGATCTGGTGGAACTCGAAGAGGTGCGTCGTGTCTACGGCCTCGTTCCGGTACACGCGTCCGGGGCTGACGATGCGAAGCGGGGGCTTCACCTTCTCCATCGCGCGGATCTGGACGGAGGAGGTGTGCGGCCGGAGGACGATGCTGTCCCCCTCGAGATAGAAGGTGTCGGTGGCCGCGCGCGCCGGATGGCCCTTCGGCATGTTGAGCGCGCCGAAGCTGTGCCAGTCGTCCTCGACATCGGGACCCGCGGCGACGGCAAAGCCCATGCGGCGGAAGATGTCCTCGAGCTCGCGGAGGACCGACGGGATGAGGTGCCGGTGCCCCACGGGAGGGCGGCGTCCGGGAAGCGTGACGTCGCGCGAGGACGCGGGAGCGGATGCGGCCTGGAGCCTCGATTCCGCCTCGGCGAGGAGCGCCTCGAGGCGGGCACGGGTCTGATTGGCGCGCGCGCCCACGAGCGTGCGCTCGTCGGGCGTGAGGTCCTTGAGCCCGCGAAGGATTCCCGTCAGCTCGCTCTTGCGGCCGAGAAAGCGCACGCGGGCCGCTTCGAGATCGGCGGCCGAAGCGGCGTCGGCGAGCGCGCGCTCCCCTTCGGCGCGGAGGGCGTCCAGGCGCTCGATCATGGTTGTGGTGCTGCCGGTCAGGCCGCGATGGTGGCTTGCTTGGCGACCTCGGCCAGCCGGGCGAACGCCTCGCCGTCACGCACCGCGAGATCCGCGAGGACCTTGCGATCGATCTCCACCGAGGCCGCCTTGAGGCCGCGGATGAAGGCGTTGTACGAGAGTCCGTGATGGCGGGCAGCGGCGTTGATCCGGACGATCCAGAGCTTCCGGAACTCGCGCTTCTTCGCGCGTCGATCGCGGTAGGCGAACTGCAGGCTCCGCATCAGGGTTTCGCGGGCCGTCTGGTAGAGCTTGCGGCGGCCGCCTCGGTTCCCCTTGACCGCGGTCATCACCTTGCGGCGACGCTTGCGGCCCGGAACGACCGTCTTTGTGCGTGGCATGGCTAGGTTCCTCTTCGGTTCGGCGCGAGCCCGTCAGGACTCAGCCGCCATAGGGTAGACACTTTTGGAGGTGGCGGCGTTCCGTGGGCTCCGTGATCGCGGACGCGTGGAGCTTCCGCTTGCGCTTCCTGCTCTTCAGCCCGAGATGATGACGCGCGAATGCGTGCGCGCGCTTCAGCTTCCCGGTTCCGGTGCGGCGGAACCGCTTCGCGGCCGCACGGTTGGTCTTCATCTTCGGCATGGTGGACTCCTAGGGTTTTGCTGTTTTCGCCGGCTCGGCCCGCGGGGCGGGCTGGGCAGGCGCGTCCGGCTTCTTCTCCGCCGGCTTCGCGAGCGTGGGACGCGGCACCATGAGGAGCACCATGCTCCGGCCCTCCATGCGTGCCGGGATCTCGACCTGTCCGACCAATTCGAGATCTTTGATTACTTTCTCCAGAAGCCTGGTCCCCGCCTCGGGGTGCGCCATCTCGCGTCCACGGAACATCACCGTGAACTTCACCTTGTCGTGCAGCTCGAGGAAGCGGCGCCCGTGCTCGACCTTGAAGTTGTAGTCGTGCTCTTCGATCTTGGGCCGCAGCTTGACTTCCTTGAGGTGCGTGACGTGCTGCTTGCGCCGCGCCTTCTGCTGCTTCTTGTTCTGCTCGTACTTGAACTTTCCGAAGTCCATCACCCGGCACACCGGCGGCTTGGCGGTGGGCGAGACCTCGACGAGATCGAGCTGGCGCTCCTGTGCGTAGGCGAGCGCATCGCGGATGCTCAGGATTCCGACCTGCTCCCCATC
>DATEOQ010000228.1:0-7357 GCA_035273905.1 Candidatus Eiseniibacteriota bacterium
CACGAGTTCACTCCCGAAGACATTGCGATCCTCGAAGGCTTCGCGGCGCAGGTCGCGGTGGCGCTCGAGAACGCGCGGCAGCACGAAGAGCTCAAGGATTCGAAGAACCGCCTCGAGATGGAGAACCTGAATCTCCGCCGGGCGCTCAAAGAGGAGTCGCGGTACGGTCTGCTCGTCGGCCGGAGCCCGAAGATGATCCGCGTCATCGAGCTCATGGAGAAGGTCATCCCGACGCAGGTGTCGGTGCTGATCCAGGGCGAGACCGGAACCGGGAAGGAGCTCATCGCCCGCGCGATCCATCTGAACGGCCCCCGCCGCGAGAAGAACTTCATGGCGGTCAACTGCGGCGCGCTGCCCGAGTCGCTCCTCGAGAGCGAGCTCTTCGGCTACCGCAAGGGCGCCTTCACCGGCGCGTCCGAGGATCGCATCGGTCTCTTCGAAGCGGCGGACGGCGGCACGCTCTTCCTGGACGAGGTGGGCGAGATGCCCGCCACGCTTCAAGTGAAGCTCCTCCGCGTGCTTCAAGACTCGCAGATCCGCCGCGTGGGAGACACGGTCTCCCGCAGGGTGGACTTTCGCCTGATCGCCGCGACCAACCGCGATCTCAAGACCGAGGTGGAGGCGGGACGCTTCCGCCAGGACCTCTTCTACCGGCTCAACGTGGTCCCGATCTCGCTGCCGCCGCTCCGGGAGCGGGGCGAGGACACGCTCCTCCTGGCCCAGCACTTCCTCGAGTTCTTCTCGAAACAGCAGACGAAGCCGGTGCGCGGGCTGAACGCGGAGGCGCGGGAGCTCCTGCTCCGGCATCCGTGGCCGGGGAACGTGCGTGAGCTGGAGAACGCCATGGCTCGCGCGGTCGCGCTCGCCGACGAAGGCGGCGCCATCGAGCCGCTCCTGTTCGGGCTCGGCGCGCCGGTCACGCGCCGGTGGGATGGCCAGCACACGCTGCGCGAGACGCTCGACGCCGTCGAGGCGGAGACGATTCGCGAGGCGCTGCGCCAGTGCGAGTCGAACGTGTCTCGCGCTGCGCGGGCGCTCGGCGTGAGCCGCCAGCACCTCCACAATCGGATGAACGCGCACGGCATCCGCCGCTCCCGGACCCTGAGCGAGTCCGCCGGATAGGATCGGTGCCGTCCACAACCGTGTCCCGCGCGACGTCCGGGAAGGACTCGATCGCTTCCCGGAGACTCGCGTCTCTGCGCGCGATCTTGATGCAGAGCGACGCGGAGATCCGCGCTCAGTTCCCCGAGTACTTCCTCACGTACTACACGTATCTCCGCATCATCCGGAATCCCGCGCGCATCGAGCATCTCTTCCAGAAGGGGCATGACATGTACCGCTACCTCGAGGCCGAGGGGAAGGACGTGCTCGACCTGGGGGCGGGATTCGGGATCGAGGCGCTCCTCGTCGCGATCTACGGCGCGCGGCGCGTGGTGGCGACCGAGATCGACCGTGACATGGTGGCCGTGGGCACGTACCTGGCGGAGAAGATCGATCCCCCCGCGGCCCACTTCGAATCCAAGTACGGCGACGGGATCGGCATGGAGTTCCCACCCGCTTCCTTCGATGGCGTGATGGCCAATTGCGTCATCTCGCACGTGCGGGATCTCGAGGGCTTCCTCGCGGAGGCGAATCGGCTGCTCCGGCCTGGCGGAATCTTCTTCCTGAGCGACGAGAACAATTCGCTCTACCTTCCCGCGCGGAGCCGTCGCCGTCGCGGCTGGCACAGCATGGAGCACGAACCCGACGGCCCCTACTTCGCGGCGCGCCGGGCGATGATCGGGGAGCGTTTTCCGGGACTCAGCTCGAACCAGCTCCTCGAGGCCGTGCGGCAGACCCGGGGCCTCTGGGGGGAGGGCGTCGAGGCTGGCGTGCGCGAGCTCCTGGAAACGGGCCGGGTCAAGGGAAAGCCCGAGTTCCAGTACCGCGATCCCCGCGACGGACAGTACCCGGAACGGGAGCTCAACCCGTTCTGGATGATGGGGAAGTTCAAGGACGCGGGACTCGAGCCGGAGCTTCTTCCCGCCTTCTTCTCTCGCGCGATCGAGGTGCATCCACGGCAGTGGGTGAAGGATTTCCTCCGGTTTTTCTGCGAACGCTGGCCCGCCCTCTCGGCCTACGTATGGCCGATCATGAGGCTCCGCGGGCGAAAAGCACGTTGACACTGCCTTGGAGCGTCACCTAGGCTCCGCCCCCGTGAAGTCCGCGGGCGGAATCCTGATCGGGCTTTTAGTGGCGGCGAACGTATTCGCCGCTCCGATCGACGTGCCCGGAACCCCGCCTCCCGACCTTCCCCTCCCGCAAAATCTCATCGCCAAGGACAAGCCTGGAGACTCCGGTGGGGCCGTCCTTCTCACCTGGACCGACCCGGCTTCGCTGCCGGCGGGTGCGGATATCGAAGTTCTCCGGGCGGAGCCGCCCGCCTATGAGTGGCAATCGCTGGAGCACGTGAAGCCCGGCGTGGGGACGTACACCGACACCTCGGCCAAGGACGGCGTGGCGTACCGCTACGGGCTCCGGACGAGCGCTCCCGCGGCGGTGGACTCGACGGGCGCGGTCAGCATCGCCGCATCCACCGGCGCGCCGATCGTGAGCGAGCCGGTCGCCTCGCACGACAACTGGTTCAAGGTCGAGCGCACCAACTCCTTCGCCGCCTCGATCCTCTTCGTGATCATCATCCTGGGCTCGATCGCCTATGCGCGCTCCGGGAAGGAGATCTTCATACGCAGGATTGCCGGCTTGAACGCCATCGACGAGGCCATCGGCCGCGCGACCGAGATCGGCAAGAAGGTGATGTACATCCCCGGCATCCAGTCGATGGACGACATCCAGACCGTCGCCTCCGTGGCGATCCTGGGTCACGTGGCGCGCAAGACCGCCCGCTACGGCACCGACCTCGAGGTACCGAACAAGGATCCGCTCACGTTCGCCTCCGCGCGCGAGGTCGTGCGGGCGAGCTATCTGGCCGAGGGAAGGCCGGATCTCTTCCGCGAGGAGATGGTGAACTACGTCACGTACGACCAGTTCGCCTTCACCGCCGCGGTCTCGGCCAAGATGACGCGCGAGAAGCCGGCCGCGATCTTCCTCGTCGGATACTTCTTCGCGGAGTCCCTCATCCTGGCCGAGACGGGGCAGTCGACCGGCGCGATCCAGATCGCCGGCCAGGCGGATCCCACGCAGCTCCCATTCTTCGTGGCGACCTGCGATTACACGCTGATCGGCGAGGAGCTCTACGCCGCGAGCGCGTATCTGTCGCGCGAGCCTGTTCTGCTCGGCTCCATCCGGGGACAGGACATCGCCAAGGGCATCCTCATCCTCATCGCGATCGCGGGCATCCTGCTCGCGAGCGTCCATGTCCTCGACATCGCCCCCTGGCTCCGAACCAAATGACCTTCGAATTCGGACAGGTCGCCCTCGTCCTCTGCTTTGCGATCGTTCCGATCATCGGGATCATCCTGGGGCTGAACGCGCCCGGTCTGCGGAGCCGCGGCCCGGTCCTGATCGGCGTGGTAGCCGGCATCCTCCCGATCCTGGCGATGTACATCCCGAAGGGCTTCGTGTCGGGGCCCGAGGGAATGGGGCCCCGGCTCGACAACTGGCTCATCATCCTGGCGGGGTTCGCTCTGCTCCTCGGGATCGTGAACGTGCTTCAGAACAACTTCAAAAAGATCGCGCGCCGGGAGTCGGGCTGGTTCTTTTCGGTCGTTCTCCTGATCGGGCTCTTCGTCACGGGAGGGTTCGGAGTCTACGGGGCGCTTTCGAAGGTGGGCATCGGCTTCAACCCGGACGGATCTCCGACTCCGTTCAAGTACATGACCGACTGGTTCTTCCAGCCGCTCCAGTCGACGATCTTCGCGCTCCTCGCGTTCTTCATGGCGAGCGCCGCGTTTCGCGCGTTCCGCGCCAGGAACGTCGAGGCGACCATCTTGCTCATCGCCGCGGGCCTCGTGATGCTAGGCCGCGTTCCGATCCTCGAATTCCTCGCCGTTCCGTTCCCGTTCCTCCATGCCGCTGCATCGTCCTGCAGTCAGGCGCTGGGGAAGCTCACCGAGTGGATCATGGACGTGCCGAACGGGGCGGCGCAGTCGGGCATCATCATCGGCGCGGCGCTCGGGGCCGCGTCCATGGCGATCCGCGTGATCCTCGGAATCGAGCGCGGGTACCTCGGCCTGGGGAAGGGGGAGTAGCGTGCGCGGGTTCCTGGAACGGCTGCTGCGCCTGGACCGCCGCTGGATCTTTCTGTTCGTTCTCCTGAGCGTCGCGATCCCAATCGTGGTCCCGCTGGGACTTCCCGTGACCACGACCGAATCCACGCGCAAGGCCTTCGAGTTCATCGAAGCCATGAAGCCCGGCGATACGGTGCTCATCTCGTTCGACTACGGGCCGTCCTCCGCACCCGAGAACGATCCGATGGCCGAGGCGGTGATGCGGCAGTGCGCGATCAAGAAGCTTCGCTTCGTCGTCATCGCGCTCTACCCGCTCGGTGGCCTGAACCTCGCCAACAACGCCGTCGCCAAGATCGCGGCCGAGTTCCCGGATCTCAAGTACGGCGTCGATTACGTGAATCTCGGCTACAAGGACGGCGCGTCGGCGGTCATGCGCCGGATGGGAGACGACATCGCGGGCGCGTTCCCGACGGACGAGGCGGGCACCCCGCTCTCGCAGATCCCTCTCATGAAGGGGATCGGGAGCCTTCGTCAGGTGCAGCTCGTCTTCACCGTGGCGACCGGGATCATCGGAGAGTGGTGGATCACGCAGGTGCACCCGCAGGTGGGCACGCCGATCATCATCGGGCCCACCGCGGTGAGCGCCCCCAAGTACTACGCCTTCCTCAATTCGGGCCAGCTCGAAGGAATGCTCGGAGGCATGAAGGGGGCCGCCGAGTACGAAAAGCTCATGCGCGCGGCCCATCCCGAGATGGAGCGCTTCTACGGGTCGACGCGCGATTTCACGGCCACGAAGGGAATGGACGGGCAGACCGTGATGCACACAGTGGTCCTCCTCTTCATCCTGCTCGGCAACCTCGCGTTCTTCCTCACCCAGAAAAAGGCGGTCCGGTGAGCCACCTGCCTCCGATCGGCGTCTGGATCGCGGCATTCCTGACGCTCTCCGCGCTCTCGTTCCTGTACAAGGACAACCCGTTCTTCCGCTTCGCGGAGAGTCTCTTCGCGGGCGTGTCGCTCGGCTATTACGTGGGGATCACCCTCGACCAGACCCTCGTTCCGAACCTGATCGAGCCGATGCAGCAGGACTTCGGCAAGCACTGGGACCTGCTCGTGCCGGGGCTCCTCGGGCTGCTGCTGTACATGCGCTACCTGCCGCGGGTCGGTTGGGTCTCGCGGTACGCGCTCGCCATCTACGTGACCTACTACATCGGGCTCGACTTCACGCGGCGCCTCCACGGCGAGGCCATGCCGCAGATCGCCCGCCTGATCGTCGCGCTCCCGGGTCCGAATCCGCTCGCCTTCATCTTCGTGATCGGGGTGCTGAGCGTGCTGGTCTACTTCTTCTTCTCGAAGGAGCAGGGGCCGGTGACGCGGAGGATTTCGAGGCTGGGGATCTGGTTCCTGATGATCTCGTTCGGCGCCGCCTTCGGCTTCACGGTCATGGGCCGCGTCGCCCTTCTGATCGGCCGCCTCAACTTCCTGATTCTGGACTGGATTTACCCGATTCTCGGGATTTGACCTCGGGCTTCACCGGCGGCGCTGCCGGTGGCTCGGAGGCGTCCGCCGACGCCTTGAAGTTCACCATCGGCACCGTCGTCCGATTCCCCGCCGGATACTCCACCGTCACCACGTCCCGGAGCGCCGCGATCCGCTGGGTCAGACCCGCGATGGTCTCCGTCGCCGCGCGGATCCGCGCCACCTTCTCCCGCGCCTCGGGCGTCAACGTCGGCTGCACGTAGAGGAGCTGAGCGTTCCCCTGGATCACCTGCAGGGGATTGTTGATCTCGTGGTTCAGCGCCACCACCATGGCCGAGACCGCCTTCATCCGCTCGGCGCGGAGCCGGTCCTCGGTGGCCCGATGCGCCGCGAGTGCGTTCCGCACCTTGATCGGCAGCTGGAACCGCACGTCCCACTCGGTGAGCGGCTTCATGAAGTAGTCCGACGCTCCGAGCGTCAAGCTGCGCTCCACGTCCTCGGGAGAGGTGGACGCGCTCGCCACGATCACCGGGATCTCCTTCCACCGGTCGTCCTTCTTCATCGCGAGGAGCACGTCGAAGCCGTTCGGTGACGGCATCATGAGATCGAGGAGCACGAGCCCGATGGTCTCCTGGCCCAGGATTTCGAGCGCCTGGTTCCCGTTGCCCGCCTCGAAGAAGACGTAGTCCCCCTGGCGCAGGACCATGCGCAGGAGCTTGCGGTTGTGCGCCTCGTCGTCAACGAGAAGCAGGTGCTGGGCCATGGGCCCCTTTCTCCGCGAGAGCGCGGATGCGCGTGATCAGCTCGTCCGCGCTCACGATGGGTTTGGCCATGTAGTCGTCCGCTCCCGACTCCGCGAGGAAGCGCTCGCGCGAGCCCTTCATCGCGTGGGCGGTGGCGAGGAGGATCGGGATCCGGCTCGTCGCGGGATCGCGCTTCAGCCGGCGGCAGATCTCGAGGCCGTCCACCGGAACGCCGTCCCACGCGCTGTTCGAGAGGGACACGTCGAGGATCACGACGTCGACCAGGCCCTGGCGCACGCGCTCCGCGACGTACGCGGGATCCTCGGTGACCTCGACCTGGTACTTCGCCTTCCGGGTCAGGATCAGGTCGAAGAGCTTGGCGTTCATCGGGTCATCCTCGATGATCAGGATTCGCACGATTCCGCCTCCTCCGTCCGTACCGACGCCGCGGTGGCCGCGGGCAGCGTGATCTGGACCACGGCGCCCCGGTTCACGCCCTCGCTCGTGAGCTGGATGGTGCCCTTCATGAGACCGACGAGCGCGCGGCTGATCGCGAGGCCGAGCCCCGTGCCGCGCTGGCGCCGGTGATACGACGGATCTGCCTGCGCGTACTTGCTGAAGAGGGCGGCCCGCCGCTCCGGCGCGATGCCGACGCCCGTGTCCTCGACCGACACGACGATCGAGCCCGCGTCGTTGAAGGCGCGGACCCGCACCTCTCCTCTATCGGTGAATTTCACGGCGTTCCCGAGCAGATTCAGAAGCACCTGCCGGAGCCGCGCGAGGTCGACCGCGGCGGAGAGCGGCCCCCCGGCGATGTCGACGTGGACGGCCAGACCCTTCGCGGAGGCCATCGGCTGCACGGCTTCGGCCGCGGCCCGGACGGTCGGGGCGATGTCGGCCACGAAGAGCCGGAGCTCGAACCGCCCCGCCTCCGCCTTCGCGAGATCGAGGAGGTCGTTGATGACGGCGAGG
>DATEOQ010000229.1:0-2098 GCA_035273905.1 Candidatus Eiseniibacteriota bacterium
CGAGGCGTACACCAAATGCGTTCTCGCTGTTGAACGGCTTGGTCCTCATCTTGAAATGGAGCGTGGTGTCGTTGCCGATGTTGAGGGATGGCTCCTTCTTCGTCAACCGTAGGACGTCGACCGCGCTCACGATCCGGTTGACGAAGGCCACCACCACGGCATAGCGCGCGTTCTTGAAGAAGTTGTTGCTGTCGTTCCGGATGCCGTAATAGTAGCGCCGGTTGTCCGAATCCGCCTTGGTCGTGTTGTAGTCGTCCCAGCCCTGCCAGTAGTAGTCGAGCTTGCCGATGTCCTCGTAGTACTGCTGGGTGTTGTTGTCCCGGAAGTAGATGATGATGCTGTCCTGCGGCGAGCCGGAGCAGCCGCAGTCCGCGATCCACTTGTCGTAGTTCCAGTGGTCGTCGGCGAACGCCTGGAACTGGGTTTCCTTCTGCGCGCCCCGGTCGTGATAGTAGAAATACGTGAGCCACGTCGCGCCTTCCACCCCAAGGTGCGCCCACCCGCGTTTGTAGCCTGCGTAGAGGTGACCGGTGCCGGGAAGGATCAGATTGTAGATGAAGGCGCGCCCAGACGAGACGTGGTGCTCCGTATCGAGGACCGGGCTCTGCTTGTCCACGACGGTCCCTGGATGCATCTCGCGACTGTCCGTGGAGTCGGCGATGGACCGCTGGGCGAGCAGAATCTCCTGCGGCGTCGCGTCTTCAAAATCCAGGGGTGAGGCGTAGACGGACGGACAGATGGCGAAGGCGGTCCCGAGGATCGCGAAGGCGATAGCAAGGATGCGGGTCAGGTTACGGGTCCCTTCGACCGGTCGGGATATTGGTAATGACAACGCCTTATTATATCGACACATAGGCCTACCGTACAACGGCGAATTTTTGGAATTGGACGTCCGAGGCCCCGTCCCTCTTCGCCTCGATACGTACCACGTAAACACCGCTCGCCATGTTGTTGAGCAAGATTCTGGCCACATTTTGCGTGGGAGCGGTCGATGGGGTCAGGCGCTGTACCTCCCGGCCCGTCGGGTCGAGCACCCGGATGACGACCTCGCTGACCCCCGCCCCTAGCGTGTACGCCACGCCGATCTCGTTACCCCGGGCGGGGTTCGGGAAGCAGTAGACCGAGCCCTTCGCCAGGGCCGCGGTGACCGGCGCCGCTGCCACCAGAACCGTGTCCTCGAGGACCGATGTCCGGCGGCGATTCCCTCCCCATTCCTGCCAGGGGAAGCGCGAGGACACCCCGTCCGTGCTGAAGAGCGCGCTGTCGGCTCGCGCCGGCAGCTGGTAGGCGGCGAGGCTTCCGTCGAAGCCGCCTCCGGCGACGAGATGGGTCCATGCGGCGCCGGGCGGGTCCGGCGGCAGATCCGCGCCGTTGAGCGAGGTGAGGAGCGGCGTGTCGTCCGCCGCACCCGGAACCGAGATCGGCCAGCCCGACGTGACGCGTCCATCCGGCTCGAGGGCCACCACGATTCCGTTGCCGAGGGCGATGACCGCCTCCGGATGGCCGTCCTGGTCGACGTCGCCGAGGAGCGGCGAACCGCTTCCTCCGGTCGCGTAGGTCCCGAAGCGAGAGCCTAGCGGCACCGGCCAGCCCTGGAGCTCGACGCCGTTCCGATTCCACCGATGCGCGTTCCCATTGAGATCGACCGCGAGGATCTCGGGGAATCCATCGCCGTCCATGTCCCCCGCCGCGACCGGCCCCCCGAGACCCGCGAGGACCACGACCGGCCAGCCTGGCAGCTCCGTGCCCGTCATGTCGTAGCAGTGGATCGTCCCCTGCGCGGGGTCCGCCACGACCAGCTCGAGGTGGCGATCCTCCGCGCGGTCGATGTCGACGCCGAGGAGGTACGGCGCGTAGTTGGGCCCGCCCGAAGGCCAGCTCGCCAGGAATCGCTCGGGATTCTTCCCCGCCTGCTCGACGACGCGGATCGTTCCGTTCGAGAGCGCGAACGCGACGTCGTAGCCTCCGGCGCCGACGAACCGTCCGATCGCGAGATTGCTCGAGACCGGAGCGGTGACGATCGACCCGCCGACCACGAGCGTGTCCGCGATCTCCGTGAGCCGCGGCGGCTGGAACGGATCCTCCGACGGCGTGATCG
>DATEOQ010000230.1:0-6516 GCA_035273905.1 Candidatus Eiseniibacteriota bacterium
GCGGAGCGCGGAGGTCATCGCGCGCGTGCGAAACCCGCGCGGCGAGTTCCGTCCGGGCATGTCGGCCAACGTCTCGGCCGTTCTGAGCGAGCGCATGAACGCCCTCACGATTCCGAACGAGGCGGTGTTCGCCGAGGGTAACCAGACCTTCGTGTACGTCGTCGGTCCGGATTCGACGGTGGCCCGCACGGCGGTCCAGCTCGGAACCCGTCTCTCGGACGTCGTCGAAGTGGTGAACGGGCTCGAGCCCGGCGCGCGCATCGTGGTGGCTGGGCACCAGAAGCTCTTCGACAAGGCGCGCGTGATCCCGATCGATTCGCATGCGGAGGCGGCCGGAGGCCAAGGCGGCGCCGCGCCCGGCGGCGCAGGCGCGGCGGCCCCCGCCAAGCCCGAAGCGAGCCCCAAGGGGGATGCCTCGGGGAAGACGGCGGCGTCCGGAACGGCGAGGAAGTAGACCCATGAAACTCAGCGATCTCTCGATCCAGCGTCCCGTCTTCGCGACGGTCATGAGCCTCGCGATCATCCTGTTCGGCGTGATCGCGTTCACGCGGCTTCCCGTCCGCGAATACCCGGACATCGATCCGCCGATCGTGTCGGTGACCACCTTCTATCGAGGCGCGAGCCCGAGCGTGGTCGAAACCGAGATCACGGACGTGCTGGAGGAGCAGTTCGCGACGATCGAAGGCATCAAGACGATCGACTCCTCGAGCCGCGAGCAGGGCTCGGTCATCACGATCGAGTTCGAGCTCTCGCGGAACGTGGAAGAAGCGGCCAACGACGTGCGCGATCGCGTGTCGCGCGTGCGGGGCACGCTCCCGACCGAGGCCGACGATCCCATCGTCGCCAAGGTGGACGTGAACGCCCAGCCCATCTTCTGGCTCGCGCTCTCGAGCGACCGGCACAACGGCCTCGAGCTGACCGAGGTCGGAGATCTCACGCTCAAGGAGCAGATCCAGCGCTTTCCGGGCGTGGCGTCGGTCTTCATCGGCGGCGAGCGCCGCTACGCCATGCGCGTCTGGCTCGACGCGCAGCGCATGGCCAATCGCGCTGTCACCACGCAGGACGTGGAGCGCGCGGTACGCGCCGAGAACGCGGAGATCCCGGGCGGGCGCGTCGAGGGCGTTGGGCGCGAATTCGCCGTGCGGACGCGCGGCGAGCTGACGACGGCCGATGAATTCGGCGCGATCATCGTCGCGCAGCGCGGAACGGACATCGTCCGTCTCTCCGACATCGCCGAGGTGCAGGTCGGCCCCGAGGACGAGCGGAGCCTCGCGCGCTGGAACGGGCAGCAGGCGGTCGGACTCGGCATCGTGAAGCAGAAGACGGCGAGCACTCTCGAGGTGGCCAAGGAGGTTCGGGACGCGATCCCCGAGCTCTCGAAGCTCCTCCCGCAGGGGATGAAGCTCGACGTGGCCTACGACTCCTCGACCTTCATCCAGGACTCGATCGACGAGGTCTCGCACACGATCCTGATCGCGATGTGCCTCGTGATCCTCGTGATCCTCCTCTTCCTGAAGAGCTTCCGCGCCACGCTCATTCCGTCGGTCGCGATCCCGGTCTCGATCGTCGGCGCGCTCGCGGTGGCTTACTTCCTCGGCTTCACGATCAACATCCTCACGCTCCTGGCCATGGTGCTGGCCATTGGACTCGTGGTGGACGACGCGATCGTCGTGCTGGAAAACGTCTATCGACACATGGAGATGGGGAAGCCCCGCCTCAAGGCGGCGCTCGACGGCTCGAACGAGATCGGATTCGCGATCCTCGCGACCACCATCTCGCTCGTCGCCGTGTTCATCCCGGTGGCGTTCCTCCAGGGCTCGGTCGGACGGCTCTTCAACGAGTTCGGCCTCACGGTTGCCGTGGCCGTCGCGATCTCCGGCTTCGTCGCGCTCTCGCTCACGCCGATGCTCACGTCGCGCATGCTCCGGCCGCTCCACGGCGGCGGCAAGGGATGGGCCTCGCGGACGTTCGACAACTTCTTCGGCTGGCTGGACCGCGTGTACGATCGGACCCTCCGCGGAGTCATCCACCGTCCGTGGCTCGTCGGGGGAGTCGCCCTCGTTCTCGTCGGTGTGAGCGTGGTGTGTTTCATGTTCATGCGGAAGGAGCTCGCCCCCACGGAGGATCGCGGCGTGGCGTTCGGCATCGTCATCGCTCCCGAAGGCGCGACACTCGCCTACACCGACAAGTACATGCGCCAGGTCGAGTCGATCCTCTTGCCGATGCCCGAGCGCGCGGGGCTCTTCACCGCGACCGGTCTCGGGTTCGGAGGTCCGGGCCGCGTGACGAATGGATTCCTCTTCTTCCGTCTCAAATCGCTCCACGACCGGCCCAAGGCGTGGATCCCGACGCCGCTTCCGATGCTCCCCATGGTGAAGATCCCGATGTACCGGGCCAAATCGGCGCAGGAGGTCGTGCAGCAGCTCTTCCCGCAGCTCATCTCGATCCCCGGCGTGCTGGCGTTCGTCATCAATCCGCCGTCCCTGGGGGGACAGTTCTCATCGACGCCGGTGGAGTACGTGCTCCAGGCGGACGACTACGGGACCTTGGGTCAGGCGGTGGGCGCGATGATGGCCGAGGGACAGAAGCTCGGCTACCTGGTCAACATGGACTCGGACCTCCGTCTCAACACACCCCAGCTCGACATCACCATCGATCGCGATCGCGCGGCACAGCTCGGCGTCTCGGTGACCGACATCGGGAGCACGCTCGAGACGCTCCTCGGCGGCAAGGCGATCTCCGACTTCAAGCGCGGGACCAAGCAGTACGACGTGATCGCGCAGCTCAAGCCGACCGCGCGCGCCACGCCTGAGGCGATCGATGGGATCTACCTGCGCGGGGCGAACGGGCTCGTCCAGCTCGCGAGCGTCGTCAACGTGAAGGAGACGGTGGCGCCGAAGGAGCTCAATCACTACAACCGGCAGCGCTCCGCCACCATCACGGCCAACCTCGCGCCTGGGGTGAGCCTCGGCCAGGCTCTCAACGATCTGGACCGGGTCGCCGCCACGGCGCTCCCTTCGGGGGTCAAGCACGAGCTGGCGGGGCAGTCCAAGGAGTTCCGCGAGTCGAGCAACAGCCTCTACCTGCTCTTCGGGCTGGCCGTCCTGTTCATCTACCTGGTGCTCGCGGCGCAGTTCGAGAGCTTCATCCACCCGCTCACGATCCTCTTCTCGGTGCCGCTCGCCGTGGTCGGCGCCATCATCTCGCTCTTCATCTTCGGGCAGAGCATGAACATCTTCTCCCAGATCGGGCTCATCATGCTGATCGGACTCGTGACCAAGAACGCGATTCTGATCGTGGAGTACGCGAACCAGCTCCGAGGACGGGGGGAGGAGATGACGGAGGCGGTGATCCACGCGGCCGAGATCCGTCTCCGACCAATTCTCATGACCTCGCTCGCCACGATCTTCGGCGTGCTTCCTCTCGCGATCGGGATCGGCGCCGGCGCGGAGTCGCGGAGGCCGCTCGGCATCGCGGTCGTCGGGGGGATGCTCTTCTCGACCTTCCTCACGCTCCTCATCGTGCCGCTCGTGTATCGACTCCTCGGTCGCTACACGCATCAGCCCGCGGAAGCCGCGACGCACGATGCGGAGACATCCGTAGCGCACGACAAGCCCGAGCCGGCGCACGCTCCGGCTGCGGCGAGCGTGCTCGAGCCCACGCGCACAGCGCACTGATCGCGCGGCTGCGCCTCTTCGGTGCGGCCGCCGAGCGTTACGGTACACACGTCGCGTTCGCGCGCGCGCTCCCCGTGTCCGCGCGAACCGACGATGCGTGGTTTGCGCGCCGTTCGTGCGGCTGCGCGCATGCGGCACGATTCCTGCCTTGAGCACGGGTAACCGCATCCCCCTGCGGCCTCCTCAGCATCCAGCCAAACATCTCGGGAGGATTCATGACGCGTATGCGTCGGGGCCGTCGCACGCTCGCCGCAGTCACCGCTTTCGTCGTTGCATCCGGACTCGCCTCGCTCTGGTGCACCGGTAACGCGGAAGAGATCCAAGCTCTCACCGAAGCTCAGCTCGCCGATCCGACCATCACCTCTCAAAGCGTCGTCTTGCGCTGGACCGCGCCGGGTGATGACGGTCTGTACGGCCACGCGACGCGCTACGATCTTCGCTACAGCCTGTACAGCATCAGCGGGACGGACACCCTCGGGTGGTGGAATGCCGCGACCCGGGTCAACCTCTGGAACAAGATCCCGGCCCAGCCCGGGATGCCCGACTCGCTCCGGGTGCTCGGGTTCACGGCCGGCAACCGGTATTACGCGATGCTCCGGACGTGCGACGAAATCCCGAACTGGAGCCCGTACTCCAATCTGGCCGTCATTTTGGCGACGGACCTCCAGAGCCCGATGGCCGTCCGGGACCTGAAGGTGAGTCGCTAGGAATCGAGGCGCCTCGGCGATCCTCGTCGCATCGGTGAAAACGCTTGCGGGCGAGTCCGTTCCCGGGCATCATGGCCGCCGAATTCCGGACTGACCGATTCGGAGGACACGCATGGCGTTCGCAGCCGAGCATCATTCCCACGATCCCGTTCCGAGCCCGTGGCCCATCGTGGCCGCGTTCGGCCTCGGATTCGTGCCCGTCGGTCTCATCCTGTGGGCCCATGGGCATCCTCAGGGCCTGGGCGTCCTCGGCGTCGGCCTCACGATCACGCTCTTCAGCGCCGGCAAGTGGTGGGGGACGCTCCTCCTCGATCGCTTCGTCGGGCGCGACCTCGTGGAGGCGGACTCGCGCCAGAAGCGCGCGTTCCTCATGTTCATCCTCTCCGAGGCGGCGATCTTCAGCGCCTTCTTCGCCGCGATCTTCTACTCGCGCACGCACACCAAGATATGGCCGCCGGAGGGGATGCCGCACTTCGAGGTCCTCCTCCCGGCCGTCAACACGTTCCTCCTCGTCACGAGCAGCTTCACGCTCCACCTGGGGCACACGGCGCTGGAGAAGGGGCGGAAGGACGGTCTGATCGCCTCGCTCCTCATGACGATCTTCCTGGGAGCGCTCTTCCTCTGCGGTCAGGCCTACGAGTACGGGTTCCTGAACGGCTCGGCCTTCAGCATCAAGAGCGGGATCTTCGGAGCGACGTTCTTCATGCTCACGGGATTCCACGGCCTGCACGTTCTCGTGGGAATCATCTTCCTGAACGTGGTCTACGGCGCCGCCGTGAAGGGCCGCATCACCTCGGAGCAGAATTTTCCGTTCCAGGCGGCCTCCTGGTACTGGCACTTCGTCGACGTGGTGTGGCTATGCGTCTTCACGCTCGTCTACCTGTTCTAGCCGCCGCTTCAGTCGTCCTCCTCGGACTCGCCTCGTGCCAGCAGCTCGCCGGCTCGGGGAAGGGCTCCGCTCAGTTCGTCGAGCTCCGCACGCAGCTGGCGGGCACCCGCGAAGCGCTCCGCAAGGCGGTCGGGGATTCGGACGTCACGCGCGTCGGCGTGCTCCTTCCAGCCCTTTCGACCCGCCTCGACGAGATCGAGAAGCGCAGCTCGGCCATGAACATGCTGGACCGCGAGCACGTCGCCCTCGAGATCGCGACCTTGCGGCGGACCATCACCGAGACCGACCGGTGGGTCGCCGCGGGAGACCTCGACTCCGTGCGTCTGAAGATCAGCCAGATCGACACCAGCCTGGGCGAGATCGACACGATCCTCGACCGCACCATCCGTGGCGCGACCGACGCGTCCAGCTCTTCCTGACGCCCGTGAACGCCGAAGCCCGCGCCGCCGCCCTCGTCGAGGAAGCCAACGACGCCCTCGATGAAGGGGATGTCGCTTCCGCGCTCGACCGCTTCGAAGCCGCGCTCCGCGACGATCCCGAGCACTGGGGCGCCGCGCTTGGCCGCGTCGAGGCGCTCCACCTCCTCTGGCGCGCCGACGAGGCTCTCCGCGCGGTGCGCGAGCTGGCGCCGCCCCGCGGTGAGGAGGACGACCCGGATCGCGCGGAGCTCGAAGGACGCATTCTGGAAGTGCTCGGCGATCTGGAAGGGGCCGACCGCCTCTTCGCGGAAGCACACGGGCTCGAGCCGGACGACTTTCCGCTCCCGGTCCGGATGAACGAGTCCGATTTCCGAGGCATCCTCGACAAGGTGCTCGAGTCGATGCCCAACGTGATCCGGGAGACCATCGCCCAGGTGCCCGTGCTGGTGGAGCTCAAGCCGACCGCCGAAGTGGCCGACCGGGCGCCGAACATCAATCCCGACATCGTGGGGCTCTTTGTCGGGTCGACGGTGGGAGAGAAGGTGACTGCCCCCTCCGGCTATCCCGACGTGGTGCTCCTCTTCCAGCGCAACCTCGAGCGCGCCGGACGCTCCCGCAACGAAGTGGCGCGCGAGATCAAGATCACGCTCCTCCACGAATACGGCCATTACCTCGGTTTCGACGAGGAGGAGCTCGAGCACCTAGGGCTCGGCTGATGGCCCGGCGCGTGGCCGTCATCGGGGCCGGCCCCATCGGCCTCGAAGCGGCGCTCGAAGCCGCGCGACGCGGCTTCGAGGTTCGCCTCTACGAGGCGGGCCGGGTCG
>DATEOQ010000231.1:0-2121 GCA_035273905.1 Candidatus Eiseniibacteriota bacterium
ATACTCCGCCGTCACGAGCTTCGGCGCGTGCGCCGCCATGCCCATCGCAATGCTCTTCGCGAACGTCCAGACCTCCTTCTGGAGCGGTCCGCGCTTGATCGGAACGTAGACGTGGATGCCCTTCGACCCGGTCGTTTTCGCGTAGCACTCCATGCCCAGGCCCTCGAGCCCGTGCTTCACGAGGAACGCGGTCTCGATCACCTGGTCGAAGGACGCGTGGGGCACGGGGTCGAGGTCGAAGTGGAGATAGTCGGGCCGGTCGGTGTCGTCGCACCGCGCGTACCAGGGATTGAGGTCGATGCAGCCTAGATTGATCACCCAGAGGAGCGACGGCAGATCCTGGATGATCGGGAAATCGATGACGTTCCCGGAGCCATGCGAAACGCTGCAGGTCTCGATCCACTCCGGCCGGGGCGACGGAGCGCGCTTCATGAAGAAGAACTCGCCGTGCGCGCCGTTCGGGTAGCGCTTCATCACCATCGCGCGATCTTGGAGGTGCGGCAGGAGCACCGGCGCGATGCGAGCGTAGTACTGGAGGAGATCGCGCTTGCTGATTCCGAGCTCTGGCCAGAACGGCTTGTCGAGGTTGGTGAGGCGGACGACGCGGCCCTGGAAATCGAGCTCGATGTCGCGGACGTCGGTGGGGATGGTCGTGACGCCGGGGGTCCCCGACACAGCCGCCTTCCGGGACGCTCCCTTCGGCGCGGTCGCGTTCCGCGTCGTCCTCTTCGCCGCCGGAGATTTCTTCGCCGCCGGAGATTTCTGCGGCGCGACCGCTTTTTTCGGCGCGGCCGCTGTCTTCCGCGCGGCCGTTGTCTTTGGCGCGGCCGCTGCCTTCCGCGCGGCTGTTTTCTTCCGCGTGGACGCCTTGGGCGGGCTCAACGGAGGGGCTCGAGCTTGGGCGGCCTCGGTCCGTGCCGCACCGCGCCCGCGATCGGGACGTACGTGAGCTCCTGGCGGCTCTCGACGCAGCGCAGCATGAGTCCGCCGCGGCTCATGTCGCCGCGCCCCACGAACTCGACCGGGAACCGAAGGCGGCCATCGAGGCGGCGCTCGATCACGTCCACGTACTTCCCCGTCGCGATGCTGCCGAGCAGAACCACGCGATCGTCCCCCGCGAGCGACCCGGCGAGGGCAGCGGCGTCCTCCTCGAGCGGAGCGCGATACCGCGGCTCGTCCACCGCGACGCCGACCTCGGCGATCGCGCGGAGGTCCGCGAGGGTCACGATGCGGTCAGGATCGATCAATCCGAGCCCGGGGGCAATGACGAGCACGCCCGACAGCGATGCACGACGCGCGAAGGCTCGCCCATAGGCGAGCTTTCCCCGAAAGTAGAGGCCGCTCAGAAACGCGAATACCTCGCCGATGGGCGCACCCTCGTCGCGCATCCGGACCGCGAGCGGAAACGCCGCCCCCTCGCGGAACAGGAGCTGCGCCCGCCGCCCACCGCAATGTGCCGGCGAGAGCAGGAATATCGTTTGAGATCCGTTCATCGTCGCGCTCGTTTCGTCCTCGTTCTCTTCGGTCGCCGCTTCCGCTCCGCCCACTCCAGCAAGTCTTCTGCCGGCCACGTGTTGATCACGCGTTTCGCCGGAATTCCAGCAAGCCTCGCGTGTGCGATTGCGATCTCCGCGTAGGCCAGCTCGCGCCCCGAATGGGCATCGCTGTCGAGCGCGAAGAGGCACCCGGCCTTCAGGGCACCCTTGGCCGTCGCGTAATCGAGATCCTGCCGGTACGGGTCCCCGTCCAGCTCGATCGCGACGTCGTGGCGCGCGGCCGCCTCGAATACCTCGTCCCAGCGCGCCAAGACACCCTGTCGAGAATACATCCGCCCGCGCGGGTGCGCGAGGACGTGCACCCCGGGGTGGCGCACGGTGGCTAGCATGCGATCGGTCTGATCCTCCGCGCGCCGGAGGCGCGAGTGCGGCGCGGCCAGGACGACATCGAACTGCGCGATCTCCTCGGACGTCATGTCGACGCCTCCCTCCAGGGGAATGTTCGCCTCGATCCCCTGGATGACGCTGAACTCGCCATCCCACCCCTTGTTGAGCCGCTCGATCTCACGCCGCTGGCGAGCCGCGTCCGCCATGCTCATGCCGCGCGCGATGCGAAGCCCGTACG
>DATEOQ010000232.1:0-10734 GCA_035273905.1 Candidatus Eiseniibacteriota bacterium
GGAGCGCTCGACGTTTCCCGGTCTCGATCACGGTGACCGCCGCGACCCGCCCCTCCTTGTAGAACAACAGGTGCTCCAGATCCTTCGATACGCCCACACGATCGATCATCCGGTGGGTCACGTCTTCCTTGTTGAACAGCCAGTACGAGCGCAGGAGCCGCACCAAGCCGAGGCTCATTCGCTCCGCATTCCATGACGGCATCCCGACCCACGCGTACGCGCCCGCCGCGATCAAGACCACCATGGCCGCGGCGCGGCGCGGCCACGCGCGCCCCTCGCCGGTGACCAGAGCCACGACACCGAGCAGAACGTTGAGCGCCGCCGCCGCGAGGATCGAATGGAGCGTGCCGAGCCAGGGGATGAGGATGAACGCGGTGAGGATCGAGCCCGCGATCGAGCCGATGGTGTTGAACGCGTACACGGCGCCCACCGAGGCGCCCGCTTCGGTCCGCGCGGTGCGGCGGACCGCGACCGCCGTGGGGAAGAGCGCGCCGAGGAGGAGGCACGAGGGGAGGATGATCCACCCCGCGATGCCGGCCTCGCCCCAGAGGAGCGACGCCGTGCTCCCGTTCGCACGCCCGATGACCGTCGTTTGCCAGTGGGGAAGATGCGCGAACTGATGCGCGCCGATCCCGACCGCGGCGGCGAGCAGTGCCTGCAAGACCCCGAACAGCGCGACGGGAGCCCGCCATGCCTTCAAGATTCGCGCCGCGACCGCCGCGCCGAGGGCGATTCCGGCGAGATAGATCGCGAGGATCGCCGAGAACGCGTACACCATGCCGCCGAACGGCACGGCGAGGATGCGCGTCCACGAGACCTCGTAGAGGATGGCGGTGAATCCGGAGACCGCGAACACGGGAAGGATCCAGCGGTACCAGGAGCCACCAGCGCCTTCGGCCATGTCCGCGCGCGCTCCATCGGCGACCGCGGCGTGTGGCGCGGGAGGGCGCCCGGCCAGGATCGTCGCGAACACGAGGAGATCGATCGCGGCCGCGACGGCCGCCGTCTTCCAGAGCCCGAGCGCCGGTATCGCGAGGAAGCCCGCCGCTACCACGCCGAGCACCGCGCCGGACGTGTTCACCGCGTAGAGCCGCGCCACCGCAGCGCCCGATTCCTCGCGATCGCGTCGCGAGAAGTCCGACACGAGGAGCGGTAACGTCGCTCCCATGGCGATCGTCGGTATCAGCAGCGCGACGAACAAGACCAGGAAGCGAAGAAGGAGAAACAGGGCGCCGTGTCCGAGGAGTAGTCCGTTCAGCCACGCGAACAGAGGCTTCGCGGCCGCGTAGCCAAGCGGACTCATCAATCCGAGCACCGCAACCACGAGCTCGAGACGCGCGTAGAGAAGCAATGGCTCGCGCGTTCGCGCGGCCAGGCGCCCGCCGATCGCGGCGCCGATCCCGAGTCCCCCCAGGAACGCGGCCACGACGGTGGAGACGCCGTAGATCGAATTGCCGAGCAGGAGCGAGAGATACTTCGACCAGACGATCTCGAGAATGAGACCGGCAGCTCCGGAGGCGAAGAAGCAGGCGTAGAGGAGGGGCCGCCGCGACCCCGGGGCCGGAGCCAACCGGTGATGGCTCTTGGCGCTAGACGCCTTTCCCGTCCGCCGCATGGCGGCGCGGTTTCCCTTGGTTTGGCTCATGGAGTGTGGTATACTAACCCTTTCCACGCGCGGGTCTCGTGCCCGCACCGAATCGTAGAAAGCATTCCCCAGTTTTCTCGAGATACAGTGCGGAGACCTGCACCCTTAGCCCGACACCACGCTCCCGTGTCCGAAGGCGTTCGACTCCGTCTTGCGGTCGCGGGATTCCTCACCCTCCTCTGGATTGCATTCGAGGCGGCCCGAGCTTTCTCCGCCCCCTCGACTACCAACCCCGTCGATCAGCCTCCTCGCGGCGTCTATCGGACGGAGGTGCCGGCTCCACTCAAGGGCGAGTCCACCGTCCCCATGACCTACCGCAAGCTCCGGCTCACTCCGCCGCCGCTCGAGGAGGTCTACGTCTTCAGCGACAGCCTGGACGGCCGCCCGCTCGACGACGAGGGGAACTGGAGCCACTACGACAACTCCGCCGCGCCGACAGCCTGGCACATCGACACCTTCCTGGCGTGCAACAACCACGCGTGGTGGTGTGGCCGGATCGACTCGAGTTGGACGAACGACACCAACCGCGCCGGGTACGACAACAACTGGACCCAGTACCTCCAGCACGACGCGCCAACCCAGAGCGTGCCTGCCGGCTCGGTGATCACGCTCACCGCGAAGTACAAGCTCAACGTCGAGACCGGGTACGACTATGGACAGGTCGAATACGACGATCTGGACGATCTCTGGCTGCCCCTCCTCCACATCACCGGAAAGATCCCCTCCAATGGCGTTGGGTGCGATTCCTTCACGGTGGAGCTCCCGGAGTCGAGCTGGGTGAAATGGCAGACCTCTCCGACCGGCGCCAAGCCGTTGCCGTTCCGCTTCGTGTTCCACTCGGACGTCGAATATTCGTCCGCGGACGGTCTCTATAACGGCGACGGCTGGATCATCGACGAGGTGCGGGTCATGAAGGACGGCAACCAGGTCCTGTTCTACGACAACATGGAGAACGGGATGGGAACCTGGACCCGGACGACGCAACCCGCGGTGGGAGACTACTACGCGCTCGAGAACAACGTCGTCACCGAGGATTTCTGCACCGATAACCGAACGAACATCTGGGTGGACTGGGACAACGTCACCCGAAGTCTCGTCCCTCATATCGACAACCGGCTGCTGACACCCCCCGTCGACATCGACCAATCGGGCGAGTGCCTGCTGGCATTCGACGTGTATCGGAATCTGCCCCTCGATGCGTGCTTCTACTACTCCGTCAACTATCGAACACGAATGATCGGGGCCAACTGGACCGCGTGGTTGGATCCCACGGGCCTTCTCTACTACGGCTCGAGCAAGGACTGGATCCGGCAAAAGGTGGAGCTGCCTCTCGCCGCCGGCAAAGACTCCGTCCAGTGCATGTTCATCGTGAAGGACTACGGCGAGACCTATTGCGGAGGGTCGACCGGGTACTCGAACCTGTATCCGCTCTTCGACAACGTCGCCATCGGGGTGCGCGCGACCACGCCTCCCATCTTCATTCCGCGCGACCTGGATCTCTTCCAGGACACCTTCAAGACCACCGCGTTCTTCAACAACGACAACTTCAACACACCGCTCGGCGATAGCGCGGTCGTGCAGGTCAGCACGTCTCGCGGCTACAAGACCGGCAACATGTTCTATCGATTCGGCACGTCGGGGTCCTGGCTCTCCACGCCGCTTCTCATGAGCAACACGGCGGAGCCCACGTACCGATATGGCGACGTTCCGCCAGGGAACTACCCGGCCGGCACGGTGCTCCAGTACTACTTCGCGGTCACCGACAGTGTGGATTCCACCGCCTATATGCCGTCCTATGCGCCGCAGACGGCCACGTACCTGACCGCCGCGATTCTCCCTGTGAAATCCGCGACGAACCCGTCCCTCGGCTGCACGGACAGCCTCGCGACCATCCTCTTCATCAACAACAACTCGGGGCGGGAGACCGAGGCCACCATTGCGAAGGTCCTCACGGCCCAGGGGTACAAGTACGACACGTGGGACGTGAACGGACCAACCTCGGGGGCGGGGAACACACCTGGAGGTACGGCCGCAGGCGATCCGTTCAACATATGGCCCGGAGCCACCGTCAACGACCTCCTCCGCTACTCGGCCATCATCTGGCACGCGGGCAGTCTGAGCCAGTTCACGATCCCTCAGACGGATCAGCAGCTGATCCAGTCGTGGGTGCAGCAACCCGGGAAGAGCCGCAACTTCTTCATCGCGGGGGACAACATTGCTCAGGAGCTCATCACGCTGGGCACCGAGTACAACAGCTTCCTCAGCTTCACGGTGGGCGCGCGGTACCTGCGTAGCCTGTGGGAGAACACGCCTCAGGACACGCTCCATCCGCTCGTGACCGGTGTCGCCGGCTCGCCCTCTGCGACCCGGCTCATGCACCTGAATCTGGGCTGTCCGCAGATCGACGATCCCGATCTCATCGCGGTTGCCACCGCGGCTCCGAGCCGTGGGAAGACCGGACTCTGGCTCAAGTACCCGAACACGTTCGCGGCGGGAACGCGCTTCGCCACGAAGTACGTGTCCTTCGGCTCCGACAGCTCCCGGAATCTGTTCTGGGCGTTCAACTACAACAACATCGAGGAATCGGGCGAGCGCCTGCGTGCCATCAAGGACATCATGCTCACCTACTTCCAGATCCCGGCTTGCTACTTCGCGACCGCGATCGAGGACGACCAGGCGCCCGCGCCGACCGGCTTGGACATTCTCTATCAGAATGCTCCGAACCCCTTCAATCCCGAGACCGTCATCCGATATTCCGTGGCGCAGTCCGGACCGGTCACGATCCGGATCTATAACGTGCAGGGTGCGCTCGTCCGGACGCTGGTCAACAAGCTGGTCGCGGCGGGAAGCTACCGTGTGCGCTGGGACGGCACGAATGACTACGGCGAGCACCTCGGGAGCGGCGTCTACTTCTACAGACTCGAAACCATGACCGGAGCGGATTCCAAGAAGCTCATCATGCTGAAGTAGCTCTCCTCGCTTCGCGCCGTTTCGATCATTCCGTTTCGGGACCCCCGAAAGAACAAATCACAATCCAGGAAGGGCCCGAAACTACATGCCCTCCACCTGATCCCATCCCACCCAGGTCACCCTCTAAGTCATTATTTCTCAATAGGTAAAGCCTCAGCGCCACCCTTCCTCGCGTCCCGTGGCACGTCCCTTGATAAAGCCTCCTGTGAATCCCGGAACATCCCGGAGGAAGGAGGTCTCGATGAACGGACAACTACGCATACGCAGCGGGCGCTTCGCGGCCCTGCTCCTTGGACCGGCGCTCACGGCGGCGCTCCTTGCGGCACCCATGGGACGCGCTCTGGCCGGCGAGATCATCCCGTCCGTCGGACTCACACGCTCCGTCGACAGTGACGAAGCCAAATCATTGGTCGGGCTCGCTCTTCGCGGCTCGCTCATCCCGGGCGTGGTGAAGACGGAGGTCGGCGTCCAGTACCGCCAGGAGACGCTCTACAACGGCGATCTCAAGCTGCGGCAGTGGCCGGTGACCGCTTCCCTGTGGCTCGCTCCGGTCCCGGCTCTCTATGCGGGCGCTGGTGTGGGCTGGTACCAGACCACGTTCGATTACGCAGACGGCACGGGCCTCAACGACACCACGCATCAGGACTTCGGAGTCCACGTTGGAGGAGGTGTGCGGGTTCCACTCGTGCCGCACGCGAATCTCGACCTGAACGGCCGTTACGTCTTCATGCAGGACCAGGAGTCGCACTTGATCCCGAGCAAATTCAATCCCGACTTCTGGAGTCTGACGGCCGGTGTGGCAATCGGCTTCTGATGAGGGGGGACCTATATGAACCCGATGAATCCTAATTCGAAACGATTCCTCGTGATGGCGACGACGCTCATGATGGCGGCCATCCTCATGGCGCTCGTCCTGCCGCACCCCGCGAACGCGTTCCATCTGGTCGGTATTGGCCCCCGGGTCGGCTTCACGGATCCGGAAGGCGTGGACAACACGCTGAACGTGGGCGGCGGTCTCGATTTCGAGCAGTCAGGAACACGCTTCCACATCATGCCGAGCTTGCTCTACTGGAACCAGGACGGCTTGAGCGACGTGAATCCGAACGTCGACGCGATGTACCACTTCAGTCCCGCCGGCCATGTGAGCCCGTACGTAGGGGCCGGCCTCGGGATTCATGCTTATTCACAGGACGGGCCGGGTGATCCGGGTACGGACGTCGGGATGAACTACTTCGGTGGTGTTCTTTTCCCGACTGGCGGCACCAGCAACTTGTTCGTGGAAGCCCGCGGCGTCCTCGCCGATCGAGACCAGTTTGGTCTGCTCGGCGGCGTGAACTTCAGCCTCGGTCGGTAAGCCTCGCGAGCGCACGTTTCCCCGCGCACGCCGCTCCGGCCAGTATGGGCCCGCCCCCTCACCGGGGCGGGCCCCCTCGCTTTTAGGCCCCGGCACCTCTAGAATTGCCGTGCGTCAGGGCCAACTCGAAGCGAACTCCTCCCCGGCAGGAGATGCCCGTCAGCGATTCCCCGGTCCCGCCGGAATCGCCCCGCGATTCCAGCCCGAGGACTGATTCCGCGCTCCACGAGACGCGAGCCGAGTCCGAAGGTCTGGGCCCGCCACCTACTCCGTTCACCGGTGCGCCACGCTGGGGCGAGTTCGCGCTGCTCGACCGCCTAGGCGCCGGCACGTTCGGCGAAGTATGGCGGGCTTGGGACCCGGCGCTGCGCCGCGATGTTGCCGTCAAATTCCTCCGGGACCGCGCCGAGGCGAGCGGGGGAGATCCTCAGGCCCTTCTCGATGAGGCGCGCGCCCTCGCACGGATCCGGCACCCGGGTGTGGCGGCCGTGTACGGAGTCGCGGAATTCGACGGCCGGCCCGGGCTGTGGATGGAGTATCTCCGCGGTCCCAGCCTCGCCACGGTTCTCGATGAGAAAGGGCCGATACCCTGGCGCGACGTCGTTCGCATCGGTTGTGAGCTGTGCTCGGCGCTCGAAGCGCTGGAACATGTGGGTCTCGTCCACCGGGACATCAAGCCGGCCAACGTCGTGATGGAAGCCGACAGCCGGGCCGTACTCGCCGACTTCGGATTGGGCATGCGTCGCCGCCTCCTCGATCCGAACGAGATGAAGCACGGCTGGGGCACGCCGCTCTTCATGGCGCCGAGCCTTCTTCGGGGCGGCACTCCCACCTTCCGGACCGATCTCTACGCCGTCGGGGTGACGCTCCTCTGGGCGCTCACCGGCTGCGCGCCATTCAAGGCGCTCACGCTCCAGGGCCTCGAGATGGAATCGGCGCGGGCGCCGGAGATCGAGCTTCCCGATGGCAACCGAGACGCGCCGGCGGCGCTCCTCGATCTCATCCGTGCGAGCCTGGACGAGGCGAGTCCCGTCCGACTCACGGCCTCGCGGATGCGCGCCGGCCTCGAATCCATTCTCCATCCGACGGGTGCGCGGCTCGACCTCGCCGGCCGTCCCTCGATCGCCGTCCTCCCGTTCCTCAACCGGAGCACGGACGAGTCGACGGACTATTTCTCGGACGGACTCGCCGACGAACTGGTGATGGTCCTCTCGAAGATCCAGGGGCTGCGCGTGATCGCGCGGACCGCATCGTTCCAGTTCAAGGGCAAGAACGAGGATCTCGCGGTGATCGGAGAGAAGCTGAACGTGGCGGCGGTGCTCGAAGGGAGCGTCGTGAAGCAGGACCAGCGGTTGCGCGTGTCGGTTCGCCTGGTGAAGGTGCCGGAGGGCGATGCGCTCTGGTCGGAGAGCTATGACCGAACGTGGGACGATGTCTTCGCGGTCCAGGACGACATCGCGCAGCGCGTCGTCACCGAGCTTCGCGGGCGCCTCGTGGGTATGGACGGAGATCCCGTGCGGGCCAGGGCCGAGATTGCCGCGGCGGTGCGGGGTCGAGGCCAGGATCCCGAGGTCCACCGGCTCCTGATGCAGGCGCGCTACCACCTCGACCTCGTGACACTCGAGGACGCGGCGAAGGGTATCGAGTGCGTCATGCAGGGCCTGGAGCGCGATCGAACGCATTCGGCGCTCTGGTGCGAGCTATGCCGCGGGCGCACGCTTCAGATGAACTTCGGCTGGATGTCGATCGAGGAGGGCCTGCGCCCGGCTCGCGAGGCTGCGGAACAGGCGCTCGAGCTGGATCCGGAGCTCCCCGATGCGCACGGCCTCCTGGGCTGGCTGCTCATGCACTACGAACGGAATTGGGCCGCGGCCGAGGCATCGTTCCTGAGGGCACTCGATCTGGATCCGGAGTCGTCCGGCAATCTCCGCAGAGCCGGGACGCTTGCGATGTGCCTCAATCGCCCGCGTCAAGCGATCGAGTATTACACACGATCCTTGACCGGAGATCCGTTGAGCACGGCGGCGTACAACAACCTGGGGTACTCCCATTACCTGGCGGGACAGTACGAGGATGCGGAGCGCATGCTCCGGAAAGCCATCGAGCTGGCGCCTCTACGGGTGGGAGCGAGGGCGCTGCTCGCGTACACGCTCCGCGCCATGGGTCGCGGCCAAGAGGCTATGGCCGCGGCGAACGAGGAGCCCTTGGAGGTCTATCGTGTCTGGGCCCTCGCGATCCTTCATCATCACGAAGGCCTGACTGCGGAGTCGAAGCGGATGCTGTCGTTGCTCGAGGAAAAGTACGCCGACGATTCGGCCTACCAGATCGCCGAGGTTCACGCGGTCCAGGGGGCGAGGGACACGGCGTTCGAGTGGCTCGAGCGCGCGTACCAGCAACACGACGGCGGGCTCGCCGGCATGAAATCGAGCCTCCACGTTCGAAGCCTCCACTCCGATCCGCGGTGGGGCGCGTTCCTGCTCAAGGTCGGGTTCGACACGTAATCGTGGTTCGAAGCCCCGTGCGGCTAGCTGTGGATGGCGCGGCCGTCGACGGCCAGCGCGGCTTCCTTGAGCGCTTCCGCCAGGGTGGGATGCGCATGGCAGGTGCGCGCGATGTCTTCGGACGTCGCGCCGAACTCCATCGCGGCGACGGCCTCGGCGATCATGTCGCCGGCGCGCGGCCCGATGATGTGGACGCCGACGATCCGATCGGTGGCGGCATCGGCGAGCACCTTCACCCGGCCGTCGATCTGGCCCAGCGCGTGGGCGCGCGCGTTCGCGCGGAAGAAGAAGACGCCTCTCCGGTACGCCACGCCCTCGGTCTTCAGCTCGTCCTCGGAGCGGCCCACCGTGGCGATCTCTGGCTGCGTGTAGACCACGCCGGGGATCGCGTCGTAGTCGACGTGGCCGTAGCCGGTGACGATCCCCTCCACGCAGGCGACCCCTTCCTCCTCCGCCTTGTGCGCGAGCATCGCGCCGCCGATCACGTCCCCGATGGCGTAGACGCCGTCGGCCGCCTGGTAATGCGCATCCACCGGAACGCGGCCGCGCTCGTCGACCTGGACACCAACCGACGCGAGGCCGAGCCCTTCCGTGTTGGGGGCGCGTCCCACGGCGACGAGGACCCGGTCGGCCTTGATCGGCTCCTGCCCCTCGCACTCGACGACGCAGTCCTTTCCCTTCACCCTGGCGCCGGTGACCTTCTGGTGGAGGCGGATCTCCATGCCCTGGCGCTCGAGGAGTTTCTGTCCCTCGCGCGCGATCTCCGAATCCATCCCCGGAAGGATGCGGTCGAGGTACTCGACGACGGTGACCTTGGCGCCGAGCCTGAGCCAGACCGAGCCGAGCTCGAGCCCGATGTAGCCGGCGCCGATCACGACGAGATGCTTCGGCACCGACGCGTAGGAGAGCGCCTCCGTGCTCGAGCCGATCTTGTCGCCGCTCCACTCCACGCCCGGCAGCGACGCGGGCTTGCTCCCGGTGGCGATGAGGATGTTCTTGGCCGCGAGCGTCGTGGTCTGGGGACCGCTCTTCACGCGCACGCCTCCGGGACCGTCGATGGTGGCGACGCCCGTGTAGCGCGTGATCTTGTTCTTCTTGAAGAGGAAGTCGACGCCCTGCGTGCGGCCGCGGACGACCTCGTCCTTCCGCTTCAGCATGGTGGGGAGATCGAGCTCGACCTGGCCCACCTTCACGCCGTGCACGGCGAGCGCGTCCCTGGTCTCGTGATAGCGCTCGCTCGATTCGAGCAGGGCCTTGCTCGGGATGCAGCCGATCCGGAGACACGTGCCGCCGAGCGCCTCCTCCAGCTCCACACAGCCGACGTTCAGCCCGAGCTGTGACGCGCGGATGGCGGCAACGTAGCCTCCCGGCCCCGCGCCGATGACGACCAGGTCGTGCGATGCGTCGGCCATCTCAGATCCCGAGCAGCATGCGGGTGGGCCGCTCGACCAGCTCCTTGATGTGCTTCAGGAAGGCCACGGACTCGCGGCCGTCCACGATGCGGTGGTCGTACGTGAGCGCCACGTACATCATGGAGCGGATCACGATCTGATCGTCCACGACGACCGGGCGCTTCTGGATGGCGTGGAGCCCGAGGATGCCGCTCTGCGGCGGATTGATGATCGGGGTGGAGAGGAGCGAGCCGTAGACGCCGCCGTTCGATACGGTGAACGTGCCTCCCTTGAGCTCGTCCAGGTGCAGCTTGTTGTCTCGCGCCCGCGCGCCGAAATCGGTGATCTGGAGCTCGATCTCGGCAAAGCTCAGCCGCTCCGCGCCGCGGAGCACCGGCACCACGAGCCCCTTCCCGCCGCCGACCGCGATTCCGATGTCGTAGTAATTCCGGTAGAGCACTTCCTTCTCGCGGATCTCGGCGTTCACTTGCGGGAACTTCATGAGCGCGTCGATCGCCGCCTTCACGAAGAAGGACATGAACCCGAGCTTCACCTGGAAGCGCTCCAGGAACGCCTCGCGCAGCTCCTCGCGCACGGCGATCACCTGGGTCATGTCGATCTCGTTGAACGTGGTGAGGAGCGCTGCGGAGTTCTGCGCCTCCTTCAGCCTCTGCGCGATCCGGAGCCGCATCGGGCTCATCGGCACCGCTTCCTCGATGCGCTCGTCCGTGTCGGGCGGCGTCCACGCGGGGGCCGCAGCTGCGGGCCTGGACGGTGCGGGCTTTCGCGTCATGTGCTCGAGGACGTCTTCCTTGAGCACGCGCCCTCCCGGGCCGGTCCCCTCTACGTCGCTCGCGTCGAGTCCCTGCTGCG
>DATEOQ010000233.1:0-3470 GCA_035273905.1 Candidatus Eiseniibacteriota bacterium
GGTCGTCTCGACGCGGGTGATGCGGATCTCGGGCCGGGGGCGCTGGAGAAGGCGAGCCGGGATCGCGAAGGTGGGCTCCACCCAGGCCGACTCGGACATCGCGATCGCCCACATACCGGCGGGGGCCCCGTCCACCTGGACCTCGAGTCGGCTCGGGTACCAGGCGTCGGTGCGCATCACGAGTGTGAGATCGCGCCCCGGTTTCACGGACGCGCGGAAGCGCTCGCTCTTGCCGACGATCCGTCCCGCGTCCGTCAACGGCCGGTTCCGGACATCCGCGTAGGCGTAGCGCCGGAGCACGTCGGTCGCTTCGGGCTCGGCCTTCCACTCGTGACGTGCTTCGTCCTCGAGCCACCCGAGGTCGATCGAGTCGACGAGGTGCTTGCCATCGATCTCCGGGTGCCGGAGCACCGGCTCGTCCGTGGGCTTCACGTCGATCCACGACGCGGGATAGACGACCATGTCCGAACCGCCCGTGATCGTGTTCATGCCGAGATGGGCACGGAACGCCTCGGGTCCGAGAATCCCGCTCTCCTCCCAGTAGGGAAACCATCCGGGGTAGATCGCGAAGTAGGTCGGGAGTCGATCGGCGGGGAGACGGCGCAAGTGCTCGAACAGGCAGCCTAGCCCCGAGCGGTACACCCGCGCGAAGCCGGCCGTGGTGAGGCCAACCAGGTCCACCGTCGACCGTTTCCCGTAGTACGCGATCGCGCCGGCGTCGTTCAGCCCGATGATCGCGTTCGGAGGGAGATTCTGGTCGATCCACTCACCCACGCGCACCTGCTGGTGGAGGATGTTCTCGCAGTTGTGCGCGTAGAAGAGCGCGATCTCGGCATCGGCCCGGAGGAGCAGCGGCGACCACGCGACGACCGGCGTGAGAACGGCCACGGCGGCGACGAGCGCTCCCGCCGCGCGCGGGAGGCGGTTCCATCCCCACGTGGCGAGGCGTCCGAACCCCGCGGTCACGAGCAGGATCACGACAGGGTAGAGCCCCTGCTGGTAGCGAAACAGGTGCACCTGCCAGATCACGGGGATCGAGTCGACCAGGATCCCTGTGGCGACGAGATAGAGGAGAGCGAGACCTCCGTCCCACGAGCGCTGTCGCGGCCAGAGCGCGAACGCGACATAGAGCCCCGCCCCGATCGCGAACGGGATCGTCATCCGTGCGAACGGGAGTCCGCGACCGTCGAGCAAGAACGCCCCCGCGTAGCTCGCGGCGATGTCGCTCCAGACCTTGGGCGCGTTCTCGATGTAGGTCGCCCGCACCGCCGGGTAGGGTTCGGCCAGGATCGACTTCGCTTGCGAGCTGGTCGACTCGATCGATCCCGCGACGGCGAGATTCACGAGGAACGGGAGCGCGCCGAAGAGGAATGGAAGGATGGAGATCGGCTCGGCCAGACGGAGGGAGGCGCCGCTGCGGGCGGCCCTGTGCCGATCGGCGAGGATCAGCATTCCGAAGACGAAACAGAGGATCGCGCCCTCCGGTCGCGCGAGCGCGAGCGCGAGGAGCCACCAGCGAAGCTTGGGGAAGCGCGCTTCCCGGCGCTCGCGCAGATACGTGTGGAGCGTCGCGAGGAGGACCGTCGCGTAAAGCGGGATCTCCATGCCGCTCATGTAGCCCCAGAGGAGGTGTGCGCTCGCGAGGAAGAGCGCGAGCGCGAGCCCTCCTCCGACGCAGCCTCCGAGACGGTGTCCGAGGCGCAGCGTGAGGAGGGCGCTGGCGACGAAGCCGACCACGCCGAGAGCGAGCGCCCACGCGATCGCGACCGACGGCGAGAGTCCGAGGAGATGCGGCGGCAGGAGGAGGAGGGGGTAGCCGAGGCTCGTCGCTCCCGTCGTGGGCGCGTTGCCCGGCGTGTAGACGAACGGATGCCCCTGCGCGATGGCGCGGGCGTACTGGAGATAGATGAAGCTGTCGTCGAGCGGAAGCGAGAGCCCGCCTCCGGTGACCGCGAGCTCGGTCCGGAGCATGCGCCCCACATGGAAGGCCGTGATCGCCAGGATGAGGAGCGTGAGGAGGATCCTGCCGCGCCGGCGGAGGGGCCCGAGAAGCCTTTCGGTCACGGCTCGACCAGGCGAACGCGATAGATCGGAAGCGGCGGATACCCGACGGGCTCGGTCTTGAAGAGGGAGACGAGCGCGGAATCGGGCCGGACGAGATAGACGGGCCGGTTCCTGATGTTCCGCGCGACGATTCGATTCAGCATGAGGTTCGGATCCGGCGGCCCCGACGGCGCCACGACCCCGGGATAGCGCTTCGCGATGTGGTACCGGTACCAGTCCCAGATGAGAAGGCTCTTGTAGACGACCGCGAGCTTGGGGTGGCTCTGCCTGAACTCGGTCGCCTTGTAGAACCAGAGCGAAAAGGTGCGGCCGTCGTAGTCGCTCACGATGAGCGCATTCGGTTCGACCGCCTCGAGATTGCGCCGCGCGTAGAGGTACGGGGTCATGTCGTTCGAGGCATCGACCAGGGGCCAGTTCGCCCGCGCCATGAGGACGATGAGCGTCGCGGCCCCAATCCCGAGCGCCGCGCGTCCAAGGCGCGGTGCACGCTCCCACGCGCCGCCGAGCCCCGCTCCGGCCAACCCGCACAGGATCGCCCCCGCCGGCATCCAGTAGCCGACGTCATCGGGGATGGTGTAGGCCGAGAGGAGAGCGAGCGACGCCGCGAGCGCGAGGAGGACCGGGACGACCGAAGCCCCCCTGATCCCCGCGGCCTCACCCGCGCCCCGGCCGCCCCGCCGGCGGCCGAGCGCCAGGAGCGCGACCACCCCTCCCACGAGCACGAGAAGGCCCGGCCCGAAGTCCATCCACCAGCGGCCGGGGAAGAGATGGCTGCCCACAGCCACGAAGCCGCGGCTGAAGAAGTTGCCCCGGTACTGGGCCCCCGTGAGCACCCACCAGAGACGCTGGGGCGTGTTGGGCACCCCCCACGAGAACTCCGGCCCCAGGGAGGCACGGATCGGGAGATAGGCGTCGAGCGACACGCCCCAGATCACAAGAAGGAGCAACAGAACGCATCCCGCCACGCCGATGGATTTTGAAGCGAGGCGCCGTACGGCCACCCACGCGATGGCGGGAGCCGCGGCGAGCACGAGCAGGTGATTCGCGAGGCCGAGGCCGAAGAGATAGGCGGCGAGCGCGAGGTACCGGTTCTTCTCGCTCCGCTCGGCGCGCGCGAGCGCCCAGAGGATCGAGGCCAGGAACACGATGTTCAGCGTGTAGACCTCGGCCACGACGCTCTGGCTCCAGGCGCCCTGCGAGAACGCGTAGAGAAGCGATGCCAGGAGCGCGGCGATCGCGAGGGCGGACGATCCGGCGGCCGGCGCGAGCTCGGAAGCGAGGCGCGCGATGAAGAAGACGCCGGTCGCTCCGGCGAGCGCCGAGACGAGATTGATGCGGAACGCGGTCGCGCCGATCGGCACCAGGCTCGCGACGCGTCCGAGCAGCACGTAGAGCGGGTAGCCGGT
>DATEOQ010000234.1:0-2197 GCA_035273905.1 Candidatus Eiseniibacteriota bacterium
CGCACCGCCCGCGGCAACCCCGCGCACGATCGGAGGTGCGTTCCTCGTGCGCGCGCCCGCCCACGCCGCGAGCCGGATCAAGAAGGGGGTGAGCGCGAGCGACACCACCGCCACCGCGAGCATGATCTGGGATTGCGTCGCGTCGAGGAGCCCTTCGCGCTGACCGACGGACGAGAGAACGAACGAGAACTCCCCCACCTGGGCGAGCGAGATCCCCACGATCACCGCGATCCGGAGGGGATACCCCATCAGGCGCACGACCCCGCCGGCGATGAACGCCTTGAGCGCGAGCGTCAGGAGAAGCACCCCGATGACGAGCACTGGGCGGGACGCGAGGAACGCGGGATCGAGGAGCATTCCCATCGAGATGAAGAACAGGCTGGAGAAGAGATCGCGGAACGGGATGACCTCCGCCACGATCTGGTGGGCGTACTCCGACTCGCTCACGAGGAGGCCGGCCACGAACGCCCCGAGAGCGGGCGAGAGACCGAGCCGCTGCGTGAGGAGCGCGGCGCCGAGACAGACCGCGATCGCCATCATCACGTAGAGCTCGCGGACGCCGGCCCGGATCACGGCCCCCACGACGCGCGGCATGAGATAGCGCGCGACGACCCATACGGCCGCGGCCCCCACGACGCCGATGAGGATCCGAGGGCCGAACGTGAGGGTGCTGTTCCCCGCCAGGGAAGGAACGAGGACCATCATCGGCACCATCGCGAAGTCCTGGAAGAGGAGGATCCCGAGCACGAGCCGGCCCTGGGGCGCGTGCGTCTCGCCGCGCCCCACGAAGATCGGGAGCACCATCGCGGTCGAGGAGAGGGTGATCAGCATCGCGAGGAAGACCGCGTGCCCGAGCGTGTCGTGGTGCAGGAGCATCGAGAAGGCGAGCGCGGCGATCGCCATGGTGCCGAGCACTTGGAGCGGACCGGCGACCAGGAAGGCGCGGCCGATTTCTTTCAGCCTGGCGAGCGAAAACTCGAGCCCGATCATGAAGAGGAGCATCGTGACGCCGACCTCGGCCAGGACGGCGACGTGATGCGGATCGCGCACCAGCCGGAGGGCTCCCGGGCCGATCAGAACGCCGGTGAGCATGAACCCTACGGCCGCCGGGAGCTTGAACCTCCGGCTCGGCACGAGCACGAGCAGCGCGGCCGCGAGAGTGACGACGAAATCGCTGAGGAAGGTTGCTTCGTTCATGACTAGAAGATCACGGTGAAGCCAAGGTAAGGGAGCCTCGGAAAGAGCTCCGTATACGTTCTGCGCGGCTCGGCACCCCCTGCGGGCAGCTCATCGAAGGTCCACCAGTAGTAGTAAACGTTCGATCTTCCCGTGGCATTGACGAGATCCAGAAACACCACGCTGCCCGGTGAGCCAAATGGAAGCGGCTGAGTCGCGCGAAAATCCAGACGAAAGTAATCCGGATACCGGGAACCCATGAATGGGCCGTAACGCTTGGCCCAGAAGCGAGGGCCCCCGAGACTCACCCATTCGGTCTCCGTGTAGGCGTTTCCCGTGTGGTAACGCACGGTCGCATTCAGGTTCACCGATGCCAGCCACCGAGCATTGACCGAGGCAGTGGCCGCGTGTGGCTGATCGAAGCTCCGAGGCACGTCTCCATGATCGGTAGTCCAGGCGGCGTGGCTTCTCGCATAGCCGATCCATGCGTCGAACCGGGTCCATGTCGGCGTGCGGGCGAGCACTTCTACACCCCAGGCCTCCCCCTCATCCAGAGGAACGGGCGGCAGGTCCGATAGGTCCTGGACTGGAACACCAACTCCGCGGTCCCGCCGGGTGTAGCCGTCCACCTGGATGTGGTATCCCCCGCGGCTGATCTCCACGCCGGCAACCGCCTCCCGAGCCTCCCGACGGCGCCCAAGGACGGCCTCGGACCGAGTTTCATCGAGATAATTGAGAAACACTGGCTGCCGGAGGACGCCCAGAGCGACGCGGGTTGTGGCCCAGGAGCATACCCTCCAGGCAACCGAGGCACGGGGCGAGAGAAACGTACTCCCCGGTTCTGTCGGCGGGATTTCACCGTCGCGTCGAAGTCCCCAGTCGTAGTGATCGGACGCCAGGTTCAATCCCAAGGTCGAGGAGATCCGGTCACCGAAGCGAGACGAGACCGAGATGAAGCCCTCCTCGCGACGGCGAATGGCCGTTCCTTCTACCAGTGTCGTGGGATCCTCGACGTAGATGC
>DATEOQ010000235.1:0-7340 GCA_035273905.1 Candidatus Eiseniibacteriota bacterium
GAGGCGCTCCTCGCGGTGATGGTCGAGCTGCGCTATTCCAAGGAGCAGATCCTCGAGTTCTACCTCAACCAGATCTACCTCGGGCAGCGCGGGTCGTGGAGCGTGTGCGGCGTCGAGGAGGCCTCGCTCTACTACTTCAACAAGCACGCGCAAGAGCTGACGGTGCCCGAAGCCGCGCTCATCGTGGGGATCATCCCCGCGCCGAACCGGTTCTCGCCCTATCGCGACGCCGAGGCCGCGATCGTCCGGCGGAACGAGGTGCTCCAGGACATGGCCGAGGCCGGCTACATCACGAAGCAGGACGAGCGGAAGTACCGGCGCACGCAGATGCGCTTCGCCGCGAATCCGCCGCCGGCCACGCTGGCGCCCTACTTCGTCGATTACGTGCGGGAGACGCTCTCCAAGGACATCCCCGAGAGCGAGCTCTCCGGACGCGGCTTCGTCATCTTCACGACGCTCGACTCGGGGCTCCAGGAGGAGGGCGAGAAGATCGTGCGAGCCGGCGTGAAGGAGGCGGACTGGCGATCGCCGTCGGGCGGCGCCGAGAAGGATCCCGCGCAGGGCGCGCTCCTCGCGATCGAGCCCTCGACGGGGAACATCCGCGCGATGATCGGCGGACGGAGCTACGCCGAGAGCCCGTTCAATCGCGCGGTCGACTCGAAGCGGCAGCCGGGCTCGGCGTTCAAGCCCTTCGTCTACATCGCCGCGCTCGACTCCTACTTCGCGGGACGCCGTCCGCCGTTCACCGCGGCCACGGTGCTCGAGGACGCGCCGGACACGTTCCAGACGGATCTCGGACCCTGGGCGCCGCGCAACTTCGAGAACTCCTACGCGGGCCGCGTCACGGCCGCCCGCGCGATCGCGCGCTCGCTCAACGTGGCGACGGTCCACCTCGCGCAGATGGTGGGCTTGAACCGCGTCGTGGACATGGCGCGCTCGCTCGGCATCGAGAGCCGGCTTCGGGCTGTCGCGTCGCTCGCGCTCGGCACGAGCGAGCTCTCGGTGCTCGAGCTGACGACCGCGTACGCCACCATCGCGAACGGCGGCGTGCTGGTGGAGCCGACCCCGGTCAAGGCGGTGCTCGACCGCAGCGGATCGGTGCGGTGGACGCCGAAGCGCGAGAGCCGGCGGGTGCTCCATCCGGAGACGGCGTACATGGCGACCATCCTGATGGAGGGCCCCGTGATCTACGGCACCGCCGCCTCCATCCGGAGCGAGTATGGGTTCGTTCGCCCGGCGGCGGGGAAGACCGGGACCACCGATGACGAGAACGACGCCTGGTTCGTGGGCTTCACGCCCGACCTCGCCACCGGCGTCTGGGTGGGATGCGACAAGAACCGAAGGCTCGGATTGACGGGGACCCAGGCGGCCGTGCCCATCTGGGCGCGCTTCATGGACGTCGCGCACCGCGACCGTCCGCTTCGCGACTTCGAGCCGCCTCCCGATGTGGTGGACGTCTGGATCGACGGGGACACGGGCTACCGCGCGGGGCCCGGCTGTCCCCACGTGATGCAGGCCGCGTTCATCCGAAAAACGGAGCCGCGGCAGGTCTGCCCGGTCTTCCATCCGGTCGTGTGGCCCGACAGCCTGGGCGGATTCACGGCCGACTCGACGAGCACGCCGGATTCGGACAAGCAGACCCCGGAGCCCGAGGAACAACCGGACGACCAGACGCCGCCCCCCGACGATCAGGGAGGACAGGGACTCTAGGTTGTGGGGTGGAGCGCGCGCGAGCGCGCGGTGCGGCTAGAGGAACTCGTCGATTCGAAAGAGCGGGCGGAAGGGAACACCGAGCTTCGCGAACTCCTCGCCCCCGCCTTCGTTCCGATCCACCACGCAGGCGACCACGCGCACGTCCGCTCCCGCCTCCTTCGCGGCCTGATACGCGGTCATGGCCGAGCCCCCCTTCGTGATCACGTCGTCCACGATCGCGACCGGGAGCGCGGGATCGAACGGTCCCTCGATGCGATTTCCCATGCCGTGCGCCTTCTGCTCCTTGCGCACGAGGAATCCCACGAGTCCGCGTCCCTGGAGCTGCGTCCAGGCGATGGTCGCGCCCACGATGGGATTCGCGCCGAGCGTGAGGCCGCCGATCGACGCGACGCCGTGCTCTTGGAGGATCGGATCCATGAGCTGCGCGATGAGGAGCGCGCCTTCGGGGTGGAGGCTCGTGCGCCGGACGTCGGCGTAGTAGCGGCTCTTCGCTCCCGAGGAGAGCGTGAAGTCGCCAAAGCGGATCGATCGCTCGAGCAGGATCGCGCGAAGGCGCACGCGGGCTTGGGCCAGATCCGGCCCCGCGGAAGAAACGGAGGTCACGCGCGCATCCTACACAGAGCGTTGGCGCCGCGCGAACGGAAATTCGTGGGGGAGGGGAAGGGCCTCGTGTAGACTGCGGTTATGCCCTTCTCTCGGCTGACCTTGGCCTGCGCCGAAGGGGCTGCGTGAGTCTTCGATGAGCCAGCCCTTCGTCCACCTCCATAACCACAGCGACTACTCGCTCCTGGACGGAGCGTGCCGTCTCGACCGTCTGATCGCGCGCGCCGCCGCGATGAAGATGCCCGCGCTCGCGCTCACCGATCACGGAAACATGTTCGGCGCGGTCGAGTTCTACGACGCCGCCCACGCCGCCGGGATCAAGCCGATCATCGGATGCGAGGTCTACGTCGCCCACGGCTCGCGGGGCGACAAGACGCGCACGGCCGATGGACGCGGCGCCTACGACCATCTCGTCCTCCTCGCGCGAAACCGCGAGGGGTACAAGAACCTCACCAAGCTCTCCTCCGCCGGCTACCTCGAAGGGTTCCACTACAAGCCGCGCATCGACAAGGAGCTCCTGGCCGCGCACGCGGGCGGGCTCCTCTGTCTGAGCGCCTGCCTTCGCGGCGAGGTGCCGCAGCTCGTCGTGGCCGACGACATGGAAGGGGCGCGGAAGGCGGCCGGCTGGTATCGCGACCTCTTCGGGCCCGAGTTCTACTTCTTCGAGATCCAGGACCACGGGCTCGAGGACGAGAAGAAGTCGGCCCGGGGCCTGATCGAGCTCTCGCGCACGATGGGCATCCCGGTCGTGGCCACGAACGATTGCCATTACCTCTCGCGCGAGGACTCGGAGGCGCACGAGGTGCTCCTCTGCATCCAGACCGGCAAGACGATGCTGGACCAGGATCGCTTCCGCTTCACGACGGATCAGCTCTACGTGAAGTCGCAGGAGGAGATGGAGGCGCTCTTCGGCGAGACGCCGGAGTCGCTCACCAACACGCTCGTCGTGGCGGAGCGGTGTGAGCTGACGCTCGCCACCGAGCGCGTGCAGCTCCCGTCGTTCCCCATCCCGCCCGAGTTCGAGAGCGAAGAGGTGTATCTGCGCCGGCTGGCTCGGGAGGGTCTCGAGCAGCGCTACCAGGGGCAGCCCATCACCGAGGAGATCGAGAAGCGCCTCGAGTACGAGCTGAATACCATCTGCCAGGTGGGCTATGCCCGCTACTTCCTGATCGTGCGCGACTTCATCCACTACGCGCGCGAGAACGGCGTCGGCGTGGGGCCGGGGCGCGGCTCGGCGGCGGGGAGCCTCGTCTCCTACACCCTCGGCATCACCGACATCGATCCGATCAAGTTCGATCTCCTGTTCGAGCGCTTCCTGAATCCGGAGCGCGTGAGCATGCCGGATATCGACATCGACTTCGCGTACGAGGATCGCGGCAAGGTCATCGACTACGTGGTCGGGAAGTACGGCCGCGACAGCGTGAGTCAGATCATCACGTTCGGGACCATGGCGGCGCGTGCGGTGGTGCGCGACGTGGCGCGCGCGCTCGGGATGACCTTCGCGGAAGGAGACAAGGTCGCGAAGATGATCCCGCCCGATCTCGGGATGACGCTTCAGAAGGCGCTCGAGACCGTGCCGGAGCTGAAGGCCCTGCTCCAGGACGAGCGCCACGCACGGCTCCTTCGCTGCTCGATGGCGCTGGAGGGCCTCGCGAGGCACGCGTCCACGCATGCGGCGGGCATCCTGATCGCTCCGGGCAACTTGACCGAGCACGTGCCCATGTACCGTTCGCCCAAAGGGGACTTCACCACCCAGTTCGACATGAAGTCCCTCGAGCGGGTGGGGCTCCTCAAGATGGACTTCCTTGGCCTCCGCACCCTGACCGTCCTCGAGCAGGCGGTCGAGCTGGCGCGCGAGGCGACCGGAGACACGATCGACCTCGCGTCCCTGCCGCTCGACGATCCCGACACGTACGCGCTACTCCAGAGAGCGCAGACGATCGGCATCTTCCAGCTCGAGTCGGGCGGGATGCGGGACCTCCTCCGGAAAGTGCTCCCGGATACGTTCGAGGACATCATCGCGATCAACGCGCTCTTCCGCCCCGGGCCCATCCAGAGCGGCATGCTCGACGACTTCGCGAAGCGGAAGCATGGCAAGCAGAAGGTCACGTACATGCACCCGCAGCTCGAGGCGCTCCTCAAGAAGACGTACGGCGTGATCGTGTACCAGGACCAGGTGATGCAGATCGCGAACCGCCTCGCGGGCTTCAGCCTCGCGCAGGCGGACATCCTCCGGCGCGCGATGGGGAAGAAGAAGCCGGAGGAGATGGCGAAGCAGAAGACGGCCTTCCTGGAGGGATGCGCGAAGAACAACGTCGCGGCGAAGAAAGCCGAAGAGATCTTCGATCTCATGGACAAGTTCGCGGGCTACGGCTTCGTGCGGGCGCACAGCGCCGCCTACGCGATGCTCTCGTACCAGTCGGCGTGGCTCAAGGCGCACCACCCGGCGGCCTACCTGGCGGCGTCGCTCACGAGCGAGGCGGGGGACACGGATCGCATCGTGACCCTGGTCGAGGAGGCCCGCCGGCTCGACATCGCGGTCCTGCCGCCGGACGTGAACGCGAGCGTCTCGTCCTTCACGCTCGAAGGTCCGGCGATCCGCTACGGGCTCGCCGCGGTGAAGAACGTGGGGCAGGGATCGGTCGAGGCGATCGTGCGCGCGCGCCGGGAGGGCGGGCGGTTCCGCACGCTCGCGGACCTGATCCGGCGCGTCGATCTCGCGGCCATCAATCGCCGCGTGCTCGAGTCGCTGGTCCAGGCCGGTGCCTGCGACACGCTCGAGGGCGATCGCGCGCAGCTCCTGGCCGCGGTCGGCGATCTCCTCGCGCAGGCGCAGGAGCGCGCCCGCGCCGTGAACCTGAACCAGGAGAGTCTCTTCGGCGCCGAGCACGAGATCGTCGCGCCGGATCCGCCGCTGCCCAAGGCGAATCCCTGGCCGCTCGACGAGCGGCTCCGCCGCGAGCGCGACGTGCTCGGGTTCTACTTCTCCGACCATCCGCTCACGCCGTACCGGCCCTACATCGAGGCGCGCGCCACGACCGAGATCTCGCGCCTGCGCGAAGCGCGCGATCTGGCGGAGGTCTCGCTCGTCTGCCTCGTCCAGACTCGAAAGGCGCACACGGACCGGAATGGCCGGCCGATGGCGTTCGTCACGCTCGAGGACCTCAAGGGAACCGTCGAGACCACGGTGTTTGCCGATCTCTACGAGAAGCATCGCGCCGATCTGGAGCCGGGCGCCGTGCTCGAGGTGCGCGGGCGGGTCAACCTCAGGGAGGACGCGGAGCCGAAGATGGTGCTCACGGCGGTCAAGCCGCTGGGGCCGCCTCCCTCCGGCGCTGCCGTCCACATCGACCTGGCCCGGGGAGGCGAGACGGTCTCCCTCGAGGAGATCCGCTCCCTCCTGGTTCGCCATCCGGGCATCAGCCCCGTATACTTCACGGTCCGTGGCGAGACCGACCCCGGGCCGACCCAGATCCGGGCCAAGCGTCTCCTGGTCTCGCCGAGCGACGAGCTCCTGGGCGCGCTCCGGGAGCGGCTCGGCGCCGAAGCCGTGCGTGTCGTGGAGCGCGGAGACGAAGTCGCCATCACCCCGATGAGCGGAGCCGCATGAACGGAACCTGGCTCGATTTCGAAAAGCCGATCATCGAGCTCGAGCGGAAGATCGAGGAGCTGAAGAGCCGCGCCGGCGGGGACGAGCGCGAGACCGCGGAAGAGCTCGACCGCCTCGAGAAGAAGGCGGACCGGCTCCGGAAGGACATCTTCTCCAAGCTCACGCGCTGGCAGCGCGTGAAGCTCGCGCGCCACCCGCGCCGGCCCTACACGCTCGACTACTTGAAGGTCATGGCGCCGCAGTTCATGGAGCTCCACGGCGACCGGCGCTTCGCCGACGACCCCGCGATCGTGGGCGGGCTCGGCATGCTGGACGAGCTGCCGGTCCTCTTCCTGGGACACCAGAAGGGGCGCGACACCAAGGAGAACATCCACCGCAACTTCGGCATGGCGAATCCGGAGGGCTACCGCAAGGCGCTCCGGCTCATGCGCATGGCCGCGAACTTCGGTTTTCCCATCGTCACGTTCGTCGACACACCCGGCGCGTATCCCGGTCTCGGCGCCGAGGAGCGGGGGCAGTCGGAGGCGCTCGCGCGGAACATCCTCGAGATGGCGCACCTTCCCGTGCCGATCGTCACGGTCGTGATCGGCGAAGGAGGATCGGGGGGGGCGCTCGCGCTCGCGGTCGGGGACGTGGTGATGATGCTCGAGAACTCGATCTACTCGGTGATCACACCCGAAGGCTGCGCGGCCATCCTCTGGAAGGACGCGAGCAAGGCTGAGCAGGCGGCCGAAAATCTCAGGTTGACCGCGCAGGACCTCCTCGAGCTCAAGGTCGTGGACGAGGTCATCCCGGAGCCGCTCGGGGGCGCCCATCGGGATCCCGAGGAAACCGCGCGCCGGGTCAAGGATACGATCCAGCGCCATCTCAAGGCCCTGATCGGCCTTCCCAAGCAGGAGCTGCTGGATCGAAGGCTGGAGAAGTATTTGAAGATGGGGGTGTACCTGGAGGAAACCGCAGCCGCCGAAGCGACGCCAGCAGGCTGACGAGGAGCCAACCATGTCCGAGAAGAACCAGCAGCAGGACCGCCCGGGTGCGGGCGCGCCCATCAGCGAACAGCTCCTCGCGATCCTCGTCTGCCCGCAGTGCCGGCAGGACCTCGAGTACGACCGCGCCGCGGGGACGTTCACCTGCCAGCACTGCCGCCTCCGGTTTTCGATCGTCGACGGCGTCCCCAATTTCCTGATCGAGGAAGCCGAGCGGATCTAGTGACGTTGATGCGTCGGACGCCTGCTCTCGCCGCCGCCTTCGCGCTCGCGACGGCGCTCTTCGGGGCGCGGACGGCGGCCGCCGCTCCCGCTCCCGTCGTCTCGTCCGTTCAGCCGACCGGCTACAAGGTCCGCGTGGCGATGGGAGAGCCGTCCATCGTCCAGGGTGAATTCCTGGGAACGCCACTCGCGGAGATCGATCTCGA
>DATEOQ010000236.1:0-2307 GCA_035273905.1 Candidatus Eiseniibacteriota bacterium
TCAGTGGCTCGTCAGTGTGGAGCATGCTGAGGACGTACCTGCAGTTGGTGCGGATGGGCTACGGCTCGCGCCTCTAGCGTGAAACGCTAGGCGCCCCGGGTGCGCGCGGTCCGGCTTCGGTCGGACCGCGCCCCGTAGTTCTGCTTCACAACGAGGGTCGGAATGGACGGGCTCGTCCCGAAACACAGATCCGACGTCCTGCACCGGACCAACGGCTCGCTGCCGCGCCCCGCCGATGCGAGTGCGCACGGCGAGCACAAGGCCCAGGAACTGGGCGATCTCTACTTCGCCGCGGACAACTACGTCGTCGCGCTCGAGTACTACCGCCGAGCCCTCGATGCGGAGTCCAACGGGAACGGCTCGGGCCCCAAGAACACCGAGGCCCTCGTCCGAATCGGCACGCAGATCGTCGAGTGTCTTCGCCACCGCGGCGACCTGAACGAAGCGGTCGACGCGCTCCACGACCTCCACAAGCGACTCCGCCCCCACGTCACGCGGGAGCAGGCGGGGCGCTTGTCGGCGAGCCTCGCGCTTCTTCTCTTCGAGCGGGGCCGCTATCGCGCCGCGCAGCGCTCCGCGTCGCTCGCGTACCGGCTCCTCCGCGAGACGACGCTCAACCTGGACATCGGTCGGACCGAGATGATCTTCGGGGTCATCGCGCTCCGCACGGGCGACTGGAACGCGGCCCGCGAGTATTTCGAGAGCGCCATCGCGACCTATCGCCGCGCGGGCTACGACGCGGGCATGGCGTCCGCGTACAACAGCCTCGGACTCCTTCACAAGAACCACTGCCGATTCAAGGAAGCGGCGCGATTCCTGGAGCAGGCGCTCCGGATCGGCGAGCGGTCGGGACTCTTCCACGACTCAGCGACGTACGTGCACAACCTCGGCATCGTCCACGAGAAGATGGGCGAGTGGGATCTCGCCGAGGAGCACTACCGCCGCGCGCTTCAGATGCACACCGAGGTCGGGAACGCGGGCGGCAAGGCGCGCGCCCTCTTCTGCATGGGCAATCTGCGACGGAAGCGCCGCGACTTCTCGGGCGCCGAGAACCTGCTCCGCCAGGCGCTCGCCATCGCCCTCGACCGGAGCTTCCCGCGTGAGACCGTTCTCGCTCGCGAAGGCCTCGGTGACCTTTATGCCGACCGCGACCAGCTGACCGAAGCGCGCGCCGAGCTCGAAACCGCGCTCGCGCTCGCCGATCAGTTCGCACCGGATTCGGATCTCACCGTCGAAGTCGTGCGCCGCCTGGGTGACGTTCAGCTCCGGATGGGCGAGGGCGAGGCCGCGCAGCGCAACGGCGATCGCGCGCTCGCCATCGCGCGCCGTCTCGGCGACCGCATCGAGGAGGCCTGCTCGCTCCGTCTCCTCGGCCTCATCGCCGTCGAGCATGGCGATCTCCCGACCGGGCAGGACCGCCTCGGCGAGGCGAGTCGCATCCTTCTCGCGATTGGCAAGCGCTTCGAGCTGGCGCGCCTCAACATGGCGGCCGGGCTCTCCTGGCGCCGCCGCGCGCGCAAGGGGAAGTCGCGCTCGACCCTCGACGACTCGGTCGCCTACCTCCGCCGCGCCGTCGCCGCCTACGAGAGCCTCGGCCTTCCGGCCCACGCGGCGCGCGCGCTTCTGGAGCTGTCGCGGAGCGAGCTCATGCGCGGCCTCGTCGACGAGGCGGTGCTCCATCTCGATCACGCGAGCTCCGCGCTCTCGCCCGAGGAGGATCCGGTCCTGGCGCGCGAGATCGAGGAGTTCCGCGCCGAGATCGAGCAGGGTCTCATCGAGGGAACCTCGGCCCAGAGCAACGAATTCGCCGCATTCGAGGAGATCCGGAGCGTACTCCGCGGCCGCGATTCCGAAGCGGCGGTGTCGGAAGTGCTCGGGATCACCGCGCGCCGCGTGTCGGCCGCGCGCGGCTGCGTCGCCGCTCCCGCGCCGCACGGCGGGATCGAGGTCGTCGCGACGATCGGAATGTCGTATCGCGTGGCGCAGGATCTCCTGACCGAGCTGGAGCGCCGGATCGGCGCGGCCCGGCTCGCGTCCGCCCCCGTGGTCACGAGCCGCGCCGGAGCGGACATGCGATTCCGCGACCTCCCCGGCACGACGCATCTGAGCCCGCGCACGAGCGTCGCGATGATGCCGCTCTCGCTGCCGTCGGGACTTCCCGGCTACCTCTATCTCGATCGTCCCGACGACGGCCCGCTCGGCGCGTTCAAGCAGCGCGAGATCAACCTCATCGCGGTGCTCGCGAACCACGTGGCCGTGGCCATCCTCGAGCTCCAGCGCCAGCGCCTCGCGCGCGAGAACACGGCG
>DATEOQ010000237.1:0-4241 GCA_035273905.1 Candidatus Eiseniibacteriota bacterium
TCCACAAGGAGCACCCGGCGGATTCCGACATCGCGGCCCTCACGGCGGAGTCGCTCATGGATCTCCGCCCGTGGGACTACTGGGCCATGGACGGGAAGGCTCAGCCGGGCACGATGGAGATCATCTCGATTCTCGAGGGCGTGCTGAAGGCGAACCCCGATCACGTCGGTGCGATCCATCTCTACATCCACGCGGTCGAGGAATCGCCCGAGCCGGGGCGCGCCGAGAAGTACGCCGACAAGCTGGCCAAGCTCGCGCCGAACGCGGGGCACCTGGTCCACATGCCGAGCCACATCCATCTGCGTGTGGGACGCTACGCGGACGCCGTCGACTACAACACCAAGGCGATCGCGGCGGATCGCGCCTACATCGGCAAGTACAACCCGCCCGGCGTCTATCCGATCATGTATTACCCCCACAACATCCACATGCGGTGGTCGGCGCTCCTCTCGTCCGGGCGCCGGGCCGACGCGCTCCAGGCGGCGCGCGATCTCGCGACCGCGGTTCCGGACTCGATCGTGGTGGCGATGCCGATGGCGGAGTTCTTCCGCGTTGCGCCGTACCTCACGCAGGCGAGGTTCGGGCTCTGGGAGGAAGCATTGAAGGAGCCCGCGCCGAAGACGGGTATGCCCTTCCAGCGCGGCGCCTGGCATTACGCGCGCGGGATGGCCTACGCCGCGGGAGGCAAGTACGCGGAGGCTCAGGCGGAGCGGGACAGCGTCGCCGCGGTCGCCAGCTCGCTGACGCCGGACGTCTACTTCGGACTGAATCCGGCCGCGCCGGTCTTCCGCTTCGCCGCGGCGCACCTCGCGGGAGAGATCGCGCTCCGGCGCGGCAACAACGACGAGGCGATCCAGCTCCTGAATACCGCGGCGGGATTCCAAGATTCGCTCCATTACGACGAGCCGCCGGCGTGGCAGCAGACCGCCCGCCAGTCGCTCGGCGCGGCGCTCCTCGCGGCCGGACGCGCGGCGGAGGCGGAAGCGGTGTATCGTGAAGATCTCGCGCGCTACCCCGAGACGGGCTGGTCGCTCTACGGACTCACGCAGGCTCTGCGCGCCGAGGGGAAGACGAAGGAAGCCGCGGAGGCGGAAAAGCGCTTCCGGCGCGCGTGGGCGCAGTCGGACACGAAGCTCGTGGGCTCGCGGTTCTAAAGGGGGCCCGCGTTCGCGCGGGAATCGCCATGGATCGGCCCAGCCTCCTCACGTTCGATGTCTTCGGCACGGTCCTCGACTGGCGTCGGGGCCTTGTCGACGCGGCCGCGGCGCACGGCGTCGACATCGATGACCGGCGTTTCCAGGCGGTGATCGATCATCAGGCGCGCGCCGAGGCCGGTCCCTACCGGTCGTACGCGGACATCGCGGCGGAGAGCCTGGTCTCCGTGCTCCGCATGCCGAAGAAGGCGGCGCGTGCGATCGCCGAGGATGCGGGCGAATGGCCTCTCTACCCCGATGCGGCCGACGGGCTGCGCGCGCTCATGCGCATCGCCCCCTGCGTCGCGATGACGAACAGCGATCAGAGCCACGGCAAGCAGGTGCAGGATCAGCTCGGATTCCGGCTCAACGGCTGGATCTGCGCGGAGGACGTGCGCTGCTACAAGCCGGCCCCCGAGTTCTGGACCGCGGTGTCCTCGAGGCGTGGCGTGCCCTTTGGGAGCGGCTGGTGGCACGTGTCGGCGTACGCCGATTACGACATGCAGACCGCGGCGCGGCTCGGGCTCACGACGGTCTTCATCGAGCGGGACCACAACGTTTGGGGGCCGTCATCTCTGACGGCCCCCGATCTGCGTGCGCTCGCAGGGATGCTCGCGGGCTAGACCGGAGCGTCCGGCCCGCGCTCGATTACCAGCGCGCGCGCTTCCCCCTCGTGTCCACGTGCACGAACGGTCCGTGCGCCACCGTGGCCGGATAGGCGGAGAGCCCGCCGATCAGCTCCGGGTGGCTCGCCTCCACGCTCTCCGCCACCTGGAAGAGAACCCGCGCGTCCGCGATCGTCACCTTCCCGTCGCCGTTGAGATCGTCCATCTGGCCATTCCCGTCCGCGTCGACGAACACGTCCGACGCGTCGCCGTACATGTGGCGGCTCAGACGCGCGCGGCCGCCCGGATGCACTTCGAGCGCGTTGTACTGCGGCGTGCGGAACCCGGACATCACGTGGAGCTTGTTCGGCAGCCCGCGCTTGGCGAGCTCCTGCGAGATCAGCTCGAGCTTGTCGACGAGCTTGGGCTTGATGACGAGAGCCTTCGGCCACACCGCCCCCTGATCGTGCGTCAGGAAGTCGCGCATCTGGAAGTGCTCGGAGAGAGGCGTGCTCTCGTTGTCCGGCGTGACCTCGATCACGCCCGCAGGCAGGTTGTACATCGGGTTCCCCGTCGGAGCCGGCCAGGACCCGACGTGATACGTGCCGATCACCGCGCCGCGCTCCGGATCGTAGGGATGCATCGAGACCACGTAGAAGGAGTCGCCGCCCGGAGTCGAGAGACCGGTCTTGTGTACGCCGGGATCCGACGCCTGGGCGTCAGGATCGAGCAGCGTGAACGCAGCGTCGGAGCGGAGCGCCGCCGGCGTCTCGACCATGGCGCGGAGACTACCGGAGAGGCCGAGCCAGGCAGCCGGAATCGGCGGGCGCTCGGGCGCCGGCGTCACGGCGGTCACGGGAATCGCCGTGAGCGGAGACACCGGGGTGGCGGGATCGGCGGGGGACGCGAGGGAGATACCGTAGCTCACACCCCACGCCGCAGCGGCCACGAGAACGGAGAGGACCGCAACGTGCACCGCGATCCCGGCGATGGAATTTCGATGGTGATGGAGGAGCTGCTTCATGGGACACCGGCCTTCCGAGGAACCGCTTGTCGACGAGGCCCGCCGGGGCGAGTGGGCGGGGGCGATCAGCACCAAATACTTGGACGGGTTTTCAGGCCTCGGGATTCAGCGAATCGAGCCCCCGGGGGCCGTCCTATCTCCTTTGAGGAGAGCCTTTAACACGAAGCCTACATTGGCCGGGCGCTCCGCGAGCCGCCGCATGAAGTAGGGCATCCATTGTGTCCCGAAGGACACGTAGACACGCATTTGTACCCCGTCCCGGACCAGCTGCTCCTGAAGGTCTCGCCGGATCCCGTAGAGCATCTGGACCTCCCACTGGTCCGGGCGGAAATGGCTGTCCCGAGCCAGCTCCCTGGCACGGGCGATCATCACATCGTCATGGCTCGCGACAGCCGGATAGAAGCCGTTCGCGAACAGGGTGCCGAGCAGGTCCAGGTAGGATCGGTCCACCTCGCCCTTCTCCTGGAACGCGACCTCCGCGGGCTCGTTGTAGGCCCCCTTCACGAGGCGGATCTTGGGGTGGTACGGCTCGAGCCGCTTCAGGTCCGATGGGGTGCGCCGGAGATAGGACTGCACCGCGAGCCCCACGTTCGGGTACGCGCTCCGCACGTGCTCGAAGAGATCGATGGTCGCGCCGGCCACGGCCGAGTGCTCCATGTCGATCTCGACCACGGTGCCCATGGCCTGCGCCTGCGCGGCGAGCTTGCACGCGAGCTGCCGGCAGAGATCGGGCGCGAGCTCGAGCCCGAGCTGGGTTGGCTTGACGGTGATGGTGCCCACGATCTTCCGGGCCCCCATCTCGCGGAGGAGCCGCTCGTACGAGGCGTACGTCGCCTCGACCTCCTCGCGGCTCTTCACGTACTCGCCGAGCTGGTTCATCACGACGAGAAGCCCACGCACGTTGAGATTCTGGGCGACCTGGAGCGCCTCCTCGACGGTCTCGCCCGCGATGAACCGGCGCGCGAACCCGAGGCGCATTCCCGTCGTGGCGATGGGGCGCGTCAGGGCAGGTTTGGTGGAGAGCCAGATCAGGAAATCCCGTGCGATCGCCATCGCGGCGTACTCTACCCGATCGGGACGTTCGCCGCGACGGGCCTCACCGCGGCGCGAGAGGCAGGGGCCGCCCGACGCTCGCCGGCTTCGGCGTGGGCAGCGGATGCCGCGCGATACGGAGAAGGGCGCGCCGTCCCCAGAGGATCCAGGCCAGGATCCACAACAGTCCCGCGACCCCATAGAGCGGGATCTTCGCCGGAGCGATCTCCGCCGCAACGCGCACAGCGATGGCCGCGACGATGAGCGCGGGCGAATCCCAGCGGAGCACCCGCGGCTCGTCCGCGCGCGGCCAAGGACCGTGCGTCACCACGACACGCGTCGCGACGCCCTGGATGAGAAGCCCGAATCCACCGAGAAAGAGGACGT
>DATEOQ010000238.1:0-2024 GCA_035273905.1 Candidatus Eiseniibacteriota bacterium
CCCGCGCGGCGCTTGAGCTCGGCGAGCGTGGCGACCGCGGCGATCCGGCCGTTCCGGATCCAGACCGCCTCCTTGCGCGGCGCGCGTCCCGCGCGCGAGGCGTCGAGCAGCGTCGCGCCGTGAAGGATGACATCGGGCTCCGGCCGGGGGCTCAGCGGACCTCCCCGGCGAGCCACTCGAGGTAGGGCACGTGTCCGCCGCGAACGGGGAGGATCAAGATTTCGGGCACGGTGTCTGGGTGCGTGACGCGAATCGCCTCGACGGCATGCCGCGAGCGCGAGGCCAGGGTCTTTCCCCAGAGAAGCGCGCTCGAGTCGGCGTGCTCCTTGCCGTTCCAGCGGTAGAAGGCCTTGCCCCCCGGCATCACCGTCGCGCACGCGAACAGGCGCCCGCGCACCAGGCTCTTCGCCGCGCGCTCGGCCGCGGCCCGCGTTGGATAGGCGGCCAGCACCAGCACCGCCGGCGGCACCGTCCGGGTGCGCGGCATGGGCGGGCGCACGGACCTCACTCCCCGCGGCGGCCCGGCCTCTCTCGTTCGCTTCATCGCTTCCTCCTCGCGAGCGCCTCGTCGAAGGCCCGCTCGATTCGGTCCGCCGTCCGCTCCCACGTGAACTGCGCGATGCGCTCCCGTCCCTGGGCGGCGATCCCGAGCCGTAGGTCCGGGTCAAGGAGCGTCACGATCTTCCGCGCGAGCAGCCACGTCCAGGGCCAGAGCGCGACCGACGCGGTCACGCCGTTTTCCGCGAAGTCCTCGGTCCCGCTTCGGGTGCAAACCACCGCCGCGCCGCAGGCCATGGCCTCGGCGGACGTGTTCGACCACCCCGCGCGCCGCTCCGCCGAGACAAAGAGATCCGCATTTCCATAGAGGGCGCGCAGCTCCTCCTGCGTCGGGTCGAGCGCCCACTCGTGCGGCACCGCGAGCGTCCGGCCGAGCGACGGTGACTCCGCGCCCGGCGGCGGCGCGTCGAAGAGCGTCAGCGTGATCGCGGCGCGCGAGGCAACGGCCGCTGCTTCGACCGCGCGCACCGCGGTCCACGAGCCCTTCCGCTTCCGCGACAGGCGCCCGTACACGAGAACGCGCACCGGCTCCCCTGTCCACGCGCGAGCCGGCCGCGGGTCGGGATCCGGCGGGCGAAAGAACTCCGTGTTCACGCCTCCCGGCGCATGCACCGCGCGCACGCGGTTCCGCCTGAGGTAGCGCGCCATGCCGAGCGAGTTCGCGATCACGAGATCCGCGCTTCGCCACGCCTCGCGCGCGCGGGGCGCTCCTTCGAGCACGGCGTAGAACACGCGGAGCGCGCCGGGCGCCTTCGATTGTAGGAAGAGGACCGGATCGGGGGAAAGAAGGACATCCCATGTCGAGGAAGGCAAGTCCTCGAGGGTTCCGATTCGTCCCGACCATGGGAGCCAGGGCCTCGCGGCCGTCGGTGTGAGGAGCGAAACCTGGTGTCCGCGCGCGGTCCAGACGCGACCCAGCTCGAAGAATCGGCGAATGCCGCCATAGACGCCGAGATGCGGGAGGACGACGGCGATCCGGAGGGGGTCCATCGGGGCGCGGAGTTTACATTTGCCTGCCCTCGGAGGGTGGACTAAATTCGCAGGCTAATGCCCCGTCCGGAACAACGTTCCACCGTCGACTGGCTCAAATTCCTGAGCGCCCTTCCTGGGGTCTCGGGGCATGAGGCGCCCGCCGCGGACGCGATCGCCAAGGCGTTCTCGATCCATGCCGATCGAGTCGAGCGGGATCGCGCCGGCAACGTCCACGGCTGGATCCATGGCAGCGCCTCCGCCCCCCGCCCGCGAGCCATGTTCGCCGCCCACATGGACCGCATCGGATTCCTCGTGAAAGCGATCGAGCCGGGCGGATTCCTCCGCCTCACCGAGCTCGGCGGCTTCGACGCGAGGACGCTTCCCGCCAAGGAAGTGGTGATCCACTCGCGGCCGCCCATCGTGGGGCTCTTCGCGACCAAGCCGCCCCATTTGCTAAAGAAGGGCGAGGCGGATCGCGTGATCCCGGGCGAGGA
>DATEOQ010000239.1:0-5986 GCA_035273905.1 Candidatus Eiseniibacteriota bacterium
AGTGTGGCAGGCGTCGGGCAAAGTCGGGCAAGTGGCCCGGGCGTGTGGCATTGCGGGCGGTTTCGAGGGTAGATTGAGGATGGAGGCATCGCCCGAAAGGAGACCGTGGTGAAGCAGCAGATCCTGGTCGTGGAAGACGACGCCCGCATCGCCGACCTCATCGTGAAGAACCTCGAGGCGGTTGGATACGCGTGCCACACCTCGCCGGACGGCGGCCGCGCGCTCGCGGACTACGAGCGCCTGCGCCCCGCCCTCGTCGTGCTCGATCTCGGGCTCGGCGGGCTCGACGGGCTGGAGGTCGCGCGGCGGATCCGGAAGGAGAGCGACGTCCCGATCCTGATGGTCACCGCCCGCTCCGGGGAGAGCGACAAGCTCCTCGGGCTCGAGATCGGAGCCGACGACTACGTCACGAAGCCGTTCAGCACCGCGGAGCTCGTGGCGCGCGTGCGCGCCCTCCTCCGGCGGTCCACCGGCACCGTGCGTGAGCGCACGATCGAGCTGGGCGGGCTCGCCATCGATCCCGCGCGCCGCGTCGTGGAGCGCGAGGGGAAGCCCGTCGCTTTGAGCACGCTCGAGTTCGATCTCCTCTACTTCCTCGCGTCGCGCCCCGGCCGCGTGTTCAGCCGCGAGGCGCTGATGCAGCAGGTGTGGGGATCGGACCGCGTCGTGGACGATCGCTCGATCGACAGCCTCGTGAGCCGCCTTCGCCAGAAGCTCGAGCCCGACACCTCGCAGCCCCGCTACATCCAGACGGTGTGGGGCGCGGGCTATCGATTCGCGGAGTACGAGCATTGAGCACGGATAAGACGAAGCGCGGCGGCGGAAGCCTCTTCTGGACCTTTGCCGGCGTCTTCCTCCTCACGATCGTGGCCGGCGCGGCGGTGCAGTGGTTCGTCGCCGCGGGCGTGCTCGGTCCGCTCGAGCAGCGGGACGCGCGCAATCGCGCGGAGAGCGCGGTATCGAGGGCGGCGGCGGGCATCGCCGCGCTCCCGGATCCCGGCGACGTGCAGGCCATCCGCACGATTCTCGCGAGCTCGGACGAGCCCGGAATGTCCGGGCGGCTCCTCTATCGCTCGGTGGACGGACGGTTCGTGGTCGGAGGACGCGGGCGCGGGCCACGCGGCGGGGCGCGATTCGAGGGAGCGCCTCCGGGTTCCCTGGGACGAGGCGACTTCGGGGGCCGCGGGGACTTCGACGGACGCGGGGAACTGGGCGGAGGACCTCCGCCGGATGCGCCCGGGGGCCGAGGCTTCGGGCGCCCCGGATTCGAACCCCGCCGCGAGATCCTCGCGCGTCAGGACGTGCTCCGCGCGGGACAACCGATCGGCGAGGTGATCGCGCTCCGCTTCGCGCGTCCACCGCTCGGAATCGTGAGGTCGAGGCCGGCGCTTCTCTTCCTTCCCATCACGATTCTCGCGGCTGCGGTCGCGGGACTCTTCATGGTGCGCATCCTCGTGCGTCGCCTACGCGGCCTCGAAACCCTCGCCGCGCGCGTCGCGAGCGGCGATCTCTCGGCGCGCATCCACGATCCCAGCGGAGACGAGATCGGACGTGTCGCCCAGCGCTTCGACGAGATGACGGAGAACCTCGCCGACGCGAAGCGCCGCGTGGAGGAGACCGCCGAGCAACGGAAGCGCCTCTTCGCCGACATCACGCACGAGCTCGCGACGCCGCTCACCTCCATCCGCGGCTACGCGGAGACGCTCGTCGATCCGGGCGTGGGCACCTCCGATGAGGAGCGCGCGCGCTATCTCCGCGGGATCCTCGACGAGTCGCGCCGCATGGACCAGCTCATCAAGGATCTCTTCGAGCTGGCGCGGCTCGAGGCCGGAGCCACCCCGCTCGCGCGCGAGCGCATCGACCTGGCCGCGCTCTCCAAGAACACGATCGATCGCTTCGAGCCGCGCTTCCACGCCGCGGGACTCAAGGTGAGCTGGCGGCGCGACGGCGACGACGCCACCATCGTGGCCGACGGGCGGCGCATGGAGCAGGTGGTCGAGAATCTCCTCACGAACGAGCTCCGCTACGTGCCGTCCGGCGGAAGCGTCGAGGTATCACTCGCGTCGGCCAACGGGCGCGTCCGGCTCGAGGTGAGCGACGACGGCCACGGCATCGCCGCCGCGGACCGGGAGCGTGTGTTCGAGCGGTTCTACCGCGCGCGTCCCGCGGGGAACGAGGACAAGGGCTCGGGACTCGGGCTTGCGATCGTGCGCGAGATCGTGGAGCGTCATGGTGGCACGGTGCGCGCCGAAGAACGACTGCCGCGGGGATTGTCGATCGTGATCGAGCTGCCGCGGGCAATCTGACCCTAGGGTCGCCGACCCACGCTCTGATAACGCGTCGCCCATTCCACGGCGCGCGTTGAGTCCCCCGCCAGCGCGAAGAGCATTGCCACCTGCTGGCTCCATCCGGCGATTCGCGTCGAATCCATGGGGTTCCCCGCTTCCTTCGCCCATAGCTTGCGCCGGGTCTCCGGCGACCCAATCGGAACCGGAAGCGCGAGCACGCGAATGACGGGCCCGCTCGCCCGCGTCGTATCCGAGGTCCAGAGGACGCGCGCGTGGGTTCGGAGCCAATCGAAATAGGCGACCTCCGACGGATACTTGTCGGGCGTGGCGCGATACCGATCGGAGACGCTCGACGAGGTGACATAGACCAGAAATCCGTCGAGATACTCGACATGGTACGCGGCGCTGACACGCTCAGGGCGAACCGAGAAGAAGGGCCACGCTATCGCGAGCCGCTCCATTTGTCCGCTGTTCACCACTGGACCATAAAGCTCCACAACCATGGGGACTTCCGGGGGCACGTGCGTATTCAGCCAGGCCCTTGCTTCATGCCGTGAGTCGGGTGCGGCCATTGCGCGCCGAGTTCGGACGAGCTCGAGCGCTCCAGGCAGCAGAAGAAAGACTACGAGCGCGGCGAATACGAACCGGGCACGCCCGTGGAGTCGCTCGCGGGCGGCCGACCAGCCCCACGTCAGCGCCGCTGCCGCTCCAATGAGGATGAATGGGAGTGCGGGAAGGATATACCGGGGCTGCGCCACGCTCAGCAAACCATTGGCGAGGATCAGCACGGCCGCGCACAGCACGACCAGTCGCCCCTGAATGGAGCGCCTCCAAAGCAAAGCCAGCCCGGCGACGGAAACCGCGTACAGCGCGGGGCCCAGCATGCGCGGAAGCGTGCCGAGGATGTAATCCGGCAGGGCGATCGGGAAGCGACTCTGCCCCGTCCAATCCGAGCTCAGGGCTCCGACCTGAGCCATGACATCGCGCGAGGTCACTGCTCCCTGCAGCAGCGTGAACGGGGAAGTGAGCGCAAACATCAACGCCCCAGTGAGGACGCTCACCGCGAGACGGGTGGTCGATTCGCTCGCATGGGAGCGCCCAGCTCGTACTCGCTCGACCTCCATCCACGCCAGCGGCATGAAGAGCACCATCGGAACGTACTTGCTGCTCGTCGCGAGCCCGATGAGCGCGCCCACGAGAGCCGCGCCGCCCAAACTCGGACGACCACTGGCACGCGCCATGGCCCAGCAAACCGCGACGCTGAAGAGGAGTGCCAGCAGGTTCGGATCGGCCACGTGCTGCGACGCCGCGATGTGCGATGGATTGACGGCTAGCAGAAGCGCTGCCACGAGACCAGCGGTGGGGCCCAGAACCTGACTGCCTAGCTTGCCCGTGATGATGATGCTGAGGAGTCCGAGAACGACGCCGGTCAGGCGTGCGAAGGCGAAGAGCTTGTCGGGATGAGCCTGAGCATGGCGAATGAATGAGTCGGTCCCATGCTCCCCGGATGAAATCGACCAGACCGCCTTGTATGTGACCTGGCCGGCCAGCGCGACATAGAAAGGCAGACTGGGCCACCCCGCCGTATGGGGATCGAGATCCAGGTTCCCCTGGCCGCCGCGCCACATGCCCCACGCGCGCGCCATGGTCGTGCGGTCCGTCTCCTCGACCGCCGAGTCGTCCATCGGATCGATCCCGAGCTTTGGATCCGGCAAACGGTCCGTCAGACCCCAGAGTCTTAGTGCAAGGGCGAGAGCCAAGACCACCGCAGGGGCGATTCTCACCGGCGCAGTCTGCCCTCTAGGCCCACGTCACGCAACCGATCCAGGGCTGCGGCACTGTTCGTTTCCGGGATTCCCGTTCCCATATCCGGTCAGCCTCGGATCTCGTTTGCTGGATACCCATGGTGGGTCAAGCATTTGGCCCAGAGCACGTTGCGCCCTTCCCTGAACCCTGGCACATCGCTTGCCCTCTCCCCCCGCGTGGACGTTCAGCGAACCGTCAAACCCAAGCGCCCCCGCTATCTCGTCGTCGCCGCTCTGGCGATCGTTCTCGTGCTCGCCACCCTTGCGCTCACGCGGGCAGACTCGGCGGTGCCGAGCGTGAAGCGCTCCATGCTCACCATCGACACCGTCAAACGGGGACCGATGCTGCGCCAGGTGCGCGGGCCCGGAAACCTCGCGCCGGAGCAGATCCGCTACATCACCACGCTCACGCCAGGGCGCGTGGAGCGGATCCTCGTGCGCCCGGGCACGGCGGTCGTCGAGAGCACCGTGCTCCTCGTGCTCGGCAATCCGGACGTCAACATCCAGGCGCTCCAGTCGGAGCAGCAGCTCACCGCCGCGCAGGCGCAGCTCGCCACCGTGCGGCTGGATCTGGAGAACCAGCGCTGGACGCAGGAATCGAACCTCGCTTCGGTGCGGCGGCAATGCGACGACGCGGTCCGGCAGGTCGAAGCCTCGCAGGAGCTGGACAAGCAGGGGATGATCCCGAAGCTCGAGATGCGGCGGCTGGAGGATTCCGCCAAGGAGATGCGGACGCGGCTCGACGTCGAGACGCAGCGGCTCGCGATGATCACCTCGTCCATCGAGCCGCAGCTCGCGGTGCAGAAGGAACAGGTGCGCCGGCTCCATGCGATCGCCGCGTTCCAGCGCGGGCAGGTCGCGTCGATGACCGTGCGCGCGGGCGCCGCCGGGATCGTGCAAGAGCTGTCGCTCGAGGTCGGCCAGTGGGTGACCTCGGGAATGAACCTCGCGATCGTGGCGCAGCCGGGCCGGCTCAAGGCTGTGCTCCACGTGCCCGAGACGCAGGCCCGGGACGTGGTGCTCAACCAGTCGGCTTCGATCGATACGCGCAACGGAATCGCCCGCGGCCACGTGAGCCGCATCGATCCCGCCGTGCAGAACGGGACCGTCACCGTGGAGGTGGCGCTCGACGGCAAGCTCCCTCCGGGGGCGCGCCCCGACATGAGCGTCGACGGAACCATCGAGGTGGAACGCCTGTCCAACGTGCTGTACGTGGGGCGGCCGGTGCTCGGCGACGCGGAGAGCGCGACGAATCTATTCCGCCTCGATTCCGACGGCGAGCACGCGAGCCGCGTGCCGGTGCGCCTGGGACGAGGCTCGGTGAGCGAGATCGAGGTAGCCGGCGGCTTGCGCGCCGGCGACAAGGTGATTCTGTCCGATATGTCGGAGTGGGACGACCACAAGCGAGTCCGGATCCGCTGACCGGAACCGAGGAGACCAACGTGAAGGCCAAGGGCGAGACGCTGATCCGGCTGGACGGTATTCGAAAGATCTTCTACACGGACGAGGTCGAGACGCACGCCCTCTCGGGCATCCATCTCGAGATCCGCTCGGGCGACTACCTCTCCATCGCGGGACCATCCGGCTGCGGCAAGACGACGCTCCTCTCGATCCTCGGGCTCCTCGACACGCCCACCGAGGGCGCGTACACGCTGAACGGACGCGCCGTATCGGGGTTGAGCGACGTCGAGCGGGCCCGCGTCCGGAATCGCGAGATCGGCTTCATCTTCCAGGCGTTCAACCTGATCGGGGATCTCACCGTGTACGAGAACGTGGAGCTGCCGCTCAGCTACCGGGGGATCGGCGCCGCCGAGCGAAAGAAGCGCGCGGAGTCGGCGCTCGAGCGCGTGGGCATGGCGCACCGCGTGCGCCACTACCCGGCGCAGCTCTCGG
>DATEOQ010000240.1:0-3894 GCA_035273905.1 Candidatus Eiseniibacteriota bacterium
GCCGTTCGAGGCGGAGTCGCCTGAGGCCGGACGCGAGCTGCGCGGCCATCCAGCGAAGCAGCGCGCGCTCCTCGTTCGCGAGCGAGGAACCGGCGGGGAGGAAGCACTGGAGCGTGGCCGGGAGTCCCTCGTGCTCGAGGAAGGGAACCGAGACCATCGCCGCTTCGGCGCCGAGCTCGGGCAGCGTGGCGGCGAACGCGTCGCGCTCCGCCCCCGCGGGATGGCCCATGACGATCTCGCCGAGCCAGGCCGCGCGGCTGGCGTGCGATCGCGCTTCCGGTCCCGGCGCGTCCGGCAGGAGCGCCCCCCTCGCCTCGGGCGAGAGGCCGCGCGTCGCGACGAGCGTGAACTCGCCCCGCCCGCCGCGGTGCGCGTAGAGCGCCCAGTGCGGAAGACCGGTCCCCTCCGCCACCGCGTCGAGCGCGTGGTGGACCAGATCGTCCTCGCGGTCGAAACGCGCGAGCGTGTCGCCGATCCGGTAGAGGCTGAGCTGCGCGTCCCGAGCCTGGGCGCGAGCCAGGTCCTGGACGCGCATCCGATGGAGCCACCCGGCCGCGAGGATCAGCGCCAAGCCCATCGGCAGGGCGGCCCAGGGCACCCTGGAGGAGGACGCAATCCAGCCCAAGGCCAAGCAGGCGGCAGCAGCCGCCGCGACCGTCAGAGCCAGCGAGCGGCGCTTGGCGCGCGCGATCTCGGCCGGGCTCGACGGCCCAGGGAAGGAGAGGCTATGGCTGTAGGTGCTCGGCACGGTGGCCTCGGGTCAGGGGGGTGCGCCAGGGTCCGCTCGGGACTATCGGCATCCGTTGGCGGGAACTGGAGCCGCGGCACCGGGTTTCTGCGGATGGTGCTTCCTGCTAGCGTCCAATGCCGCAAGGGGATATCATCCGTCCCAGTGCGCCTCCGCCCGCTCCTCGTCCTCCTGGCCATCGCGTCCTTGTCTCTGTCCGGCTGTTCGAACAACAGTGACCGGGTCACGGCCAACGAGCGCCTCATCCGGGGCGCGGGAGGGCTCGGCACGACCCTGGTCGCAACGACCGTCCCCGACCGGGACACCTACGTGACCCCCGGAACCGCCAACTACGGCGCGTTCCTCCTCGTCGGCCACGACGCGACGTTCGAGGCGCGCGCCTTCTTCAAGATCCTGCACATCAATCAGCCGAGCACGGATTTCCTCAGTGTGATACCGGCCGGGAACGTGCTGCTCGATTTCCCGCACATCGAGCTCCGCAACGAGCCTCTGTCGATCGACCTCGAGCTGCGTGAGACGGCCACGGCCCTGGCCGACAGCGGGACGATTGCGTGGCCGGGACCGGCGCCCGGGCTCCTTCTCGCGACCCAGTCGTACGACTTCACCGGGGATCTCGTCATGGATCTCGGACCGGGGAGCTACAACCGCATCGTGCAGTGGACGACCCCCGAGCCCGACTCGATCCCGACCCTCATGCTCCAGGCATCCTCGATCCAGGGCTTCGCGGCCTTCGCATCGCGTACGGCGCGGCTCCGCATCCCGTTCACCAAGGTGGTGGCGGGCGTGACCGTCCCGGATACCGTCAGCACCACCGTGACGTTCGATCTCTACCTGCATCCGCCGCTCGTCCCGGCCGCGACCGGCTCGGACACGGCGCTCGTGCTCGGCGGTCCGTTCGAATCCAGCATCGCGATTCGCGCACCGGTTCCTCCCGTCGAGCCGGGGGCCTCGATCAACGATCTCCGTCTCGTCTTCGGCGTGATCGACTCGATCCCTGGCTACTCCGCAGCCACCGACACGGCCGCCGTGGTGCCTTTCACCATCGAGATCTATCAGGTGACCGGAGCCTGGTCCGAAGGCGCGACCGATCGATCCCAGATCCCGACCGCGACGACGCCGCTCGCGCTCGTGGTGCGCGCGTTCCCGGTGGGGGACACGCTCTCGATCCCGCTTCCGCCGAACCTGGCGCGCGGCTGGACGACGCTGAACGAAGGGGTGGTCCTCTCGATCCGGAACGCGAATGTGAAGCCGGGGCTCAGGCTGGGCTCGCGCGAATCCGCCATCCTGCCGCTCATGCGCACGGGTACGACCACCGCGCCGCCGGGGCGCTTCTGATGCGCTCGCTCGCTCGCGGTCTTGCGATTCTCGCGTGCCTCCTGCTCGGGGCCAACGCCGCGCGCGCCAACTCCGTCTTTTCCTCGGCCGGGCTCGGCGAGCCCTCGCTCGAGGAGAGCGCGCGGCTTCGCGCGCTCGGCGGCGCGGGCGCGGCGGAGCATGGTTCCGCCACGTTCTCGCTCGTGAATCCCGCCTCGATCGCCGAGGCGCAGCACCTCCTGATCGAGGCGACGATCCTCCAGACGCGCCGTGAGGTCACCACGGTCCACTACGGCGACGAGACCGGAAACGAGTCCTCGTTCCCCTCGGTCCGTCTCGTCCTGCGGCTTCCCAACGGCCTCGTGCTCGGGGGGAGCTACCTGATCGGGACGAACGGCGAGTTCCAGGTCACGAGGCCCGATAGCTCGGGAGCCGCGTCGGTGCTCCGCATCGACGGGCGCGGCGGCATCGACTTCCTCCGCGTCACCATGGCCAAGAATCTCTTCCGGAGTATTCGTGCGGGCGTGGACTACGAAGTCGCCGGAGGCAGCTTCCACGAGGAATGGGAGCGCCGGTTCGCCGATCCCAACCTCGCCACCAACCGCGACACGCTCGATGTATCGTGGGATCGACTCGGACGGTGGCGCTTCGGAGCGCAGTGGGTCAAATCCTGGATCTCGTTCGGAGCCGCCTACGAAACCGGACGGCGCCTGCCGATGACGCAGCGCCAGGAAACCGAAGGCGCGGTCGTCACGCAGACTGGGAACTCGCTCATCCTCCCCGAGGGTTATGTCGTGGGCTTCGAGCTGAAGCCGCGCGACCGGACGCGGTTCGTGGGACAGTACCGCCGCCAGAACTACGGCGCGTCGACCATCCAGAGCGACCTGGTCACCTTTCGACCCCTGGAGCGCTACTCGATCGGATGGGAGCGGATGGCGAGGAACGACGGGCGCGCCGGCCTCGGCCTTCAGCGCATTCCGCTCCGCCTCGGCTTCACGATCCTCCGCTGGCCGGATCTCCTTCCGGTTGCCGGCAGCTCCGACTTGAGCGGCGGCTATGCCGCCGTGGAGGAGTGGGCGGCGTCGATCGGAACGGGCCTGCGCACGAAGGATGGCGGAGGTGCGATCGACGTGAGCTTCGAGGGAGGAAAGCGGGGCGACAAGGATACGCTCGGCGCCATGGAGACGTTCTTCCGGCTCGGCCTCTCGCTACGTGTGAGCGACGAGACCTGGCGCTAGCGGGTCCATCACCGCTGCAATCCGCTTCTCGCGCCCCGTACCCGCGGGCGCGCCGCACCGCTCGCATCGTCTGAGAGTCCGGAGCCGCTCCGCGTAATCCACGACCGTCGACACGAGCCAGGCGTGCGCCTGGAGCGACGGCGCCGCCGACGTCGTGGCGCCCCGGTAGGGATGGAGCCTCTCGGCGAGCCCGCCCCATCCTTCCGTTCGGGCCGCGCACCAGAGGAGGAGCGTCCGCGCCGGATCGAGATCCTGCGCGCGTCGCGCGGTGCGGATGCCATGCTGCGCGAGCCAGAGCGTCGCCGCGATGGACGGGCTTCCCGGCACGTCCGCGAGCTCCGTTCCCACGGAGTCCACGGGATCCCGCTCGTAGCGCGCGATGCCACCGACCCCCGTCCTCACCCAGAGCGCCTCCTTCACCGCGTCCACCGTCGCGCGCACGCGCGCGTCCTCCGCCTCAGCCTCGCCGAGGATTCCGAGCCAGAGGAGGGACGCGTCGAGGCGCTGCTCGGCGCGCACGGAGCGGCCGTCGCGCGCGAGCGACGTGGCGAAGCGTCCCCATTCCGAGCGGAAGAGGTGCTTGGTCATCGAGCG
>DATEOQ010000241.1:0-4635 GCA_035273905.1 Candidatus Eiseniibacteriota bacterium
AACGCCGGGAGCCCGGTGCGCGTACGGCAGCCTCGGGACGCCACCGAACGGGCGCTCCTCCGGACCGGGCACCGAAACGCGACGATGCTGGTGTCGCAGGCCCGTGAAGCCGCCGGGAAGGGGATCGAAGGGAACGCCGCCGATGAGGCGATCGAACTCCAGCGCGCGCTGGGAATCGACCGGCTCCCTCGACGGATCCGCTGCTTCGACGTGTCGCAGCTCTTCGGCACCTACGTGGTGGCGTCGATGGTGACCTTCATCGATGGGCGGCCGTTCAAGAACGAGTACCGTCACTACCGAATCCGGACCGTCGAAGGGCAGGACGACTTCGCTTCGATTGCCGAGGCGGTGCAGCGTCACGCGGGGCGGGTGACGGAAGGGGACATGGAGGCGGCCGACCTCGTGCTCATCGACGGCGGAATCGGACAGCTTCAGGCGGCGCTGGCCGCGGTTCAGGGCACCCCGCTCGAATCCGTGCCGTTCGCCGGACTCGCGAAGCGGCTCGAGGAGATCGTGCGGCCGGGCGGCGCGCCGGTGCTCCGGTTGTCGCGGCGCTCGCCGGCGCTCAAGCTGCTCATGCGGGTTCGCGATGAGGCGCATCGGTTCGCGATCACCTACCATCGCACTCTCCGCGGGCGGGCGGTTCGCAGCACCGAGCTCGAGAAGGTGCCCGGGCTCGGTCCCAAGCGGCAGGCGCTACTCTTACGCAGGTTCGGCTCGGTGGAGCGGCTCAAGCAGCAGCCCGTCGATGCGATCGCGGCGGTGCCGGGGATTGGGGAGCGTATGGCGGCGAGGATTCTCGAGGTGGTTGGAAGCGCGGGAGGACAATCGTGAGCAGCACGACCAGGAAACCGAGAACGCCGCGGAGCGCCATGAAGCCGCGTGCACGCCGCACGACCACAAGGAAGCCCGAGCGTCAGCCCGTGGCTGCCGCGAGCGTGAAGACTCCGCTCGGGAAGGTCTGGATCCTCGCCACCGAATCGGGCCTGCGCGAGATCCGCCTCGCGGACGAGGGACGGCCGACGCGCCAGGAGATGGACGCACGCGGTTGGAAGCTGGTCCGGAAGAGGAAATGGACGGACCCCGCCCGCAGGATGCTCGAGCGCTATCTCGAAGGGCGCGAGCAGCGCCTCGAGATCGAGCTCGACCTTGCGATCGGCACTCCGTTCCAGCGCCGCGTGTGGGACGCCGCGCGTCGCATTCCGTACGGCGCGGTCGTCTCCTACGGGGAGCTCGCGAGCATGGCGGGTGGATCGGGCGCGCAGCGCGCGGTGGGAAACGCGCTCGGCGCCAATCCGGTGCCGATCGTGGTGCCGTGCCACCGAATCATCCATGCCGATCAGTCGATCGGCGGGTTCTCGTCGGGGCTCCGCTGGAAGCGCCATCTGCTCACCATCGAGCGAGGCCAGCTCGAGCTCACGTACACGAAGCCGCGGCGGTCGCTCTTCGGTCGATGACGAACCCGCGCCCGGCCAAGAGCCCAGCCAAGCCCTCGCCGCTCGGCGCCGACGTCGAGCGCTTTCGCGAGCACCTGGCGCTCGAGCGCCGCATGAGCGAGCACACCGTGCGCGCCTATGTCCGGGACCTGGAGCAGTACGGCCGGTTCCTGGGCGGGCGCCGGATCCGGGCCGCGGGCTCGGCCAGCGCGCAGGACATCGAGGAGTACATGCGGGGAGCCAAGTGGGCCGCGTCCACCGTGGCCCGCAAGCTGGCCGCCCTCCGCGCCTTTCACGAGTTCTTGCGCCGGCGCGGCGTGGCGGGAGACAATCCCGCGCTTCAGGTTCGCCCGCCGCGTCGCTCGCGGCCCTTGCCGGACGTGCTCTCGGTGCCGCAGGTGGAGGCGCTCCTCAAGGCGCCGCACGGGCAGGAGCCGGCGCAGATCCGCGACCGGGCGATGCTGGAGGTGGCGTACGCGACGGGACTCCGCGTGACGGAGCTCACGAAGCTCCGGATCGAGGAGATCGACCCGGAAGAACAGCTGGTCCGCTGCATGGGCAAGCGCTCGCGCGAGCGGATCGTGCCGTACGGGAACCAGGCGAAGCGCGCCCTCGGCGAGTATCTCGACCGCGCGCGTCCGGGCTTCGTGCGGGACCGGAGCGAGCGCGCGGTTTTCCTGACGCGCTTCGGCCGGCCGTTCAGCCGGATGGGTTTCTGGAAGCTTCTCAAGGGCTACGCGAAGACCGCGGGGATCGAGCAGCCGGTGTCCCCGCACACGCTCCGCCACTCGTGCGCGACGCACCTGCTCGAGGGGGGATGCGACCTGCGCGTGGTGCAGGAGATCCTGGGGCACCGCTCGATCGAGACGACGCAGATCTACACCCACCTCGACCGCGGGTATCTGCGCGAGGTGCACACCCGATTTCATCCCCGGGCCTAACAGCCCAAGCCGGAACGTGGAGGACTGGATGACGAGGATTGGGGCTGAATCCGGGCGCCGTCGCTGGGTGCTCGGTCTCGCGGTCGTGGCCGTGCTGTCCCTCCTGGCGTTCCGCAGCGCGCGCGCCGAGGAGTTCGATCTCTCGGGGCTCGGGCCCGATGCCCAGGCCGCGCTCGGCCCGATCCGCTACGCGTCCGCGGTCTCCATGCGTCAGCCGCCTCCGGCGGAGAAGCCGCGCGCGCCCCTCCTCCGCCGCCAGCGGCCGAACACGATCTCGATCGGCATCCAGGGGGACTACGGGATCGTCCGTGGAAACTCGCGCCTCGCGGACGGCTTCAGCGACGGCCCCGGCTACTCGTTCCGCTTTCGGTACATGTTGGCGCCGTCGTTCGCGCTCGGTTTCTCGTTCGAGAGCCAGCGCTTCTACGACAAGGGGGGCATTCCCTCGACCGAGCTGGGTGCGGGGGACAGCACCGTCGTGATGACCACCGTCGGAATGGAAGGCGTGTTCTACATCCACCGCGAGCGCGAGGTGAATCCCTACTTCGTGACCGGTTTCGGCTATGCGAGCCCCGACGTCGTGGATGAGGTTCGCGGCAGCGCGCGCGTGAACGAAGGCATGTTCCTCTTGATGGGGGCTGGGCTCGAGCGGTTCATCCGGCCGCGCTTCTCCCTCGATTTCACGCTCCGCGGCGAGGCGCTCATCAGCAGCTCCGAATTCACAGGCGTCGGCACGATCAGTGCGGGCATCCATCTCTATCCCGGAGACTAGCTCCGCATGCGGGTGACGTTCTGGGGCGCGGCCCGAACCGTCACGGGCTCCAAGCATCTGCTGACCGGCAGCAGCGGCACCGTCCTCCTGGACTGCGGCCTCTTCCAGGGCCGCCGCGCCGAATCCGAAGCGAGAAACCGCGCGCTTCCGTTCAACAGTGCCGCCGTCGACGCGGTCGTGCTCTCGCACGCGCACATCGACCACTCCGGCGCGCTGCCGGTCTTGGCACGGAGTGGATTCAGCGGGAAGATCCACGCGACGCGCACGACCGTCGATCTCTGTCGCCCGATGCTCCTCGACGCGGCCCACCTCCAGATGAAGGACGCCGAGTTCTTGAACAAACGGCGAAACCACAACCACAGGCAGCGCGATCCCGTATTCCCGCTCTACACCACGGAGGACGCGGAGCGCGTGCTCGAGCTCATGGTGGGACAGGAGTACGAGACCCCGTTCGAGCCGATCCCCGGCGTCTCGGTGATGTTCCACGAGGCCGGGCACATCGCGGGGGCCGCGTCCGTGTCGGTCCGCTGGAAGGAGAACGGACGCGAAGGATCGCTCGTCTTCTCGGGGGATCAGGGACGCCCGCACCGTCCGATCCTCAAGGATCCGTCGCCCCTTCCCAAGGCCGACTACCTCATCACCGAGGGAACGTACGGCGGGAAGCACCATCCCGACGAGCAGACGCTCTGGACGTCGTTCGAGGCTGTGCTGAAGGACGCGATCGCGCGCGGGGGGCGGATCGTGATCCCAGCCTTCGCGGTGGGAAGGACGCAGGAGGTGGTCTACGCGCTCGACCATCTGTTCCGCTCGGGGCGCGTCCCGGAGATCCCGATCTACATCGACACGCCGCTCGGAATCGAGGCGCAGACGATCATCCGGAGCCACCCCGAGGTCTTCGACGAGGAGACCGCGGCCGTGCTCCGCGCCGGAGGGGATCCCTTCGGCATGCAGCGGGCCACCCTGATCCGGGAAGGCGAGGACTCGAAGAAGCTGAACGACAAGCAGGGCACGTTCATCACGGTCTCGGCGTCCGGCATGTGCGAGGGCGGGCGAATCCTGCACCACTTGAGGCATACCATCGGCGACGCCAAGCACACCATCGTGATCATCGGCTACCAGGCCGAAGGGACGCTGGGGAAGCGCCTGGTCGACCACGTGCCCGAGGTGAAGATCTTCGGCGAGCCCTTCGAGGTGCACGCAAAGGTCGTCGTGCTGAACGGATTCAGCGCGCACGCGGACCACGACGCGCTCGTCGCGCAGGCGGTGGCATGCGGCGCGCCCAAGGGCATCGCCATCGTGCACGCCGACCTCGAGCGGGCCGAGGCCCTGAAGGCCAGCCTCCCGTCGCCGGATCGCGTCCGGATCCCCACCGAGGGACACACCTGGGAGCTCGCGTGACCCGCGAGGAGCGCCGCGGGCGCTCCCTCGGTTTTCGCGTCGGCGACCGGGTTCTCCACAAGGAGTTCGGCGAAGGGCTCATCGTCGA
>DATEOQ010000242.1:0-8002 GCA_035273905.1 Candidatus Eiseniibacteriota bacterium
TCGCGCGCGCGCGTGGAATCCACCTTGGGGCAGGTGACCATCGCCTCGAGGCCCCACTCACCCATGATCGGAATGAGATCTTCCTCGGGCACGGAAACCGGCTGCGGCGCGCCCATCTCGCGCGCCACGAGCCGCGTGAAGGCGCCATGCGTGCTCGGCCGGTCGTCTCCAATCAGGTAATCGTCGCCGTCCACGCCATGCTCGATCGCGAGCCGGTAGGCGCGTCCGACGTCGCTGCCCTCGACGTAGTGCATCGTCTGGTTGCCCTCGCTGACCATCCGCGATTCGCCGCGGCTCATCGGCTCGAGCAGCGACTTCTCGAACCATCCGCCCGGCCCGTAGACGTAGGCGGGACACATCACGATCGCCTTGAGCCCCTTCTTCCGCTGTTCCTGAACCGCGCGATAGATCCGGCGCTGCCGGATGCCGTAGCCCTTGCCTTCGGAGTAGCCGCTCGACTCCGTGACCCAGCCGTCCTTGTTCGGCTCGAAGACCAGCGCGCTCGAGGTGACGAGCAGGCGCTTCTTCTTCTTCCGGACCGCGGTCGCGATGCCCCCGAGAATGGCCGCCAGCTCCTCGGCCTCCCGCACGGCGTACGCGCGGTCCTTGGGTCCCTTGGGCGCGGGGGGAATGGCGGCGTGGATCACCACGTCCGCGCGTGTGATCGCCGCGTCCCATCGCAAGGGATCGCGGATGTCGCCCTGGATGGGGACCACCGCGTATGGGAGCCGCGCCGACTGGTCCGAGCTCCGGACGAGCCCGAGCACGCGGTAGCCGTTCTGGACCAGCTCACGGCAGACGACGCGGCCGATGGCGCCGGTCGGCCCCGTCACGAGCGCGGCGGGGGCGTGGCCGGCCACCGGATCGTAGAGGGGCTTCAGGGGCTCGGGGTTGTGAGGATCACGCTCGGACATGGCCGGGCAGTGTACCGCGCCCGAGCGGGCGGCTCAAGCACGGCTGCCGCGGCGGTCTCTCGCCATCCGGTCGCATGCCACCTTCGGCTACCTTGGCGAGACTCACCAGCCCCTCTACCCTCAATGCATGGACCAGCCCCCTGGGGGGCTTGCATCGACCTTGGCTCAGCAGCGGCCCATTTCCTAGCGAGAGCACGTGCCCCTTCATCGCACCTTGCCGCGACTCGTCGCGATCCTGATCCTCCTCGCGATACCCCGCCCTTCCCGTTCCGACGAGATCACACTGCCCGCCGTCCAGGACAACGTCATCTACTCGGAATCCAACCTGAGCTACGGGGCCGGGATCTGTCTCCAGATTGGGCGCCCCACCATCTCCACGGAGCGCCAGCCGCTCATTCGACGGTCGCTGCTTCGATTCGACCTCTCCGCCATTCCCCCAGGGAGCCGGATCGTCTCCGCGCGCCTCAACCTGTTCCGGTTCCTTCCCGGAGGGGGCCCCGGCGATCGCCTGTACCTCCACCGGCTGAACCAGGATTGGGGCGAGGGCGACGAGGGAGCGGGCGATGAATGCACCGCCCGCCCCAAGCAGTGGGGCCGACAGCCGACCGAGATGGCGTCGACCTGGAATTACCGGTTCTTCGGAGCGAAGACCGTCTGGTCGACGGAGTCGGGCGCTCCGTTGCGTGGCGGGAATTTCGAGACCGCGTTCAGCGACTCCGGATCCTTCCCGGGGTGGATGCAGGTCGTCGTCCTGGAAGGCAGCGGGATCACCCGGGACGTGACCGGATGGGTAGAGGATCGGTCGTCGAATCACGGCTGGATCATGCGCGGCGACGAAACCCAGGGAGGCACGGGAGCGCGATACGCGAGCCGCCAGCATCCCGATCCCACGCTCCGCCCCACGTTGACGGTCCTCTTCACCCGCGTGGTGGGAGCATGCTGCGAGCCGGACGGCACGTGCGATCTCGTGACCCGTGAGGAGTGCGAGGCCGCGTCGGGGTCCTATGCGGGAGACAACACCACGTGCGAGGAGCAGGTCTGCCTCGAGCCCTACGTGGACGATCTCCCGATTCCGGCGGTGGCGCGGCCGTTCCGAGGCCGCCCGGGCGGTCCAGCCTGGTACGACATCGCGATGAAGGAGTTCCGGCAGAAGCTCCACCGCGATCTGCCGCCCACCACGCTCTGGGGCTACGACGGTCGATTCCCGGGTCCGACGATCGAGGCCCAGGAGAATCAGCCGGTCCACGTGCGCTGGATCAACGATCTCCGGGACATCGAGACCGGTCTCCCGCGCACGACGCATTACTTCGAAATCGACACCCATATGGACGGTCCCGACGCGGACGGACAGGCGCCGCGCACGGTGGTGCATCTGCATGGCGGGCACGTTCCGTCCGAGTCCGATGGATTCCCCGAGTCCACGTTCGTCTCCGGCGGCTCGAGGCTCTACCGGTATCCGAACACGCAGCTGCCGGCGACCCTCTGGTACCACGATCACGCGCTCGGCATCACGCGCTACAACGTGATGATGGGACTGGCCGGGCTCTACGTCCTTCGCGGCCGCGAGGAAGAGTCGCTCCCGCTCCCGCGCGGCCGGTACGAAGTCCCGCTCCTCGTCCAGGATCGCTCGTTCCATCCGGACGGCTCGCTTCGTTACCCGGCCATGTGGGAGATGAAGCCGTTCCTGGGCGACAAGGTCCTCGTGAACGGAATGGTGTGGCCCAAGCTCAGCGTGGACCGAGGGAAGTACCGGTTCCGCGTGGTGAACGGCTCCAACCACCGGATCTTCACCTTCGCGCTCTCGGATCGCCGAGCCTTTCACGTGATCGGTAGCGACGGCGGCCTCCTCTCCGCGCCGATCGAGAAGCACGAGCTCACGCTCGGGCCGGCGGAGCGGGCCGACGTCGTGATCGACTTCGGCACGGACGCTCCGGGCACCGAGGTGCTCCTCGAGGACACACTCGCGTCGGGTCAGATGGATCGGAACGATCCGGCGTTCACGAGGGTCATGAAGTTCGTCGTCTCCGGCGCGATGGGTTGGACGGCGCCGCTTCCCTCCTCGCTCGCGCATGTGGAGCGCATCTCCGAACGCGCCGCCTCCCAGACGCGAACGTTCGAGGCGCGCTTCGACCCCGTTCAGAACAAGTTCTTGTTCGGGGATCACGGCTGGGGCGAAGCCACGGACTTTCCCGCCCTGGGCGCGACCGAGATCTGGCAGTTCGCCAACGAGACCTCGGAGGAGCACCCCATTCACATGCACCTGGTCGAGTTCCAGGTCCTCGATCGCTCCAGCTTCCAGATCGTCGACGGTGAGGTGGTTCCGGGCTCCGACAAGAGGTCACCGGATCCCGAGGAAGCGGGGTGGAAGGACACGGCGAGAGTGAAGCCACACGAGCTGCTACGCCTCATCATGCGCTTCGGCCCGGACGGTTATCTCGGCGATTACGTGGTCCACTGCCACATGCTCGAGCACGAGGACAACGACATGATGCGGCGATTCACGGTGGTTCCGCCGGGCTGGACCAAGGCAGCGGCGACGCCGAAGACAGCGACGGTGCGGGATCATTCGATGGACATGGCGGCTCAAGCGCCGCGAGGCTCCGAGGTGTTCCGGACGGCGCTCGGGACGCCCCGCGTCGAGGGGGGGCGCGCGATTCTCGAGTACTCGCTCGCGCATGATGGCGAGGTCTCGATCGCGATCTACGCCGTCACGGGCTGCCTGGTGGCGAGTCTCGGCGTCACCTCGCGCGAGGCGGGGATCCACCGCGCCTCGCTACCGCTGGATCATCTGGCCCACGGCATCTACTTCGTTCGGATGCGCGTGGGAAGCGCGTCCTACGTCCGCCGCCTGCCTGTCGTGAGAATCGCCCGGTAAAGCGGGCGACCCGATCAGGTCTTCTTTTCCTTCTTCTCCGCGGCAGGGAAGAGGACGTTGTTCAGGATGAGCCGGTAGCCGGGCGAGTGCTTGTGCAAGGCGAGGTCGGTCGGAGGATCGCCCACGGCGTGCTGGTAGTCCTCGGGGTCGTGGCCGCCGTAGAACGTGAAGGTTCCCTTCCCGTAGTGGCCGTGCAGGTACTTCACGTCGTCCGCCCCCTGGGTCTCCGCGAGGATCGTGATCCCGGGCTTCAGCATGCTCTTCTCGAATCCCGTCGTCTGCCCCATGAAGCCGGGTACGTTCGCCACGTGGTCCTGCACCAGCATCGACGGCACCGGATCCTGCTTCGCCGAGAAGTCGAAGAGCGTGAAGAAGTCGTTCCGCTGGCCGCGCGTCGAGGCCTTCGTGGTCGTGTCGATGTTCGAGAACTCGTAGACGAGCGGGTTCAGCTCCAGCTCGAAGTTCTGGAAGGCGAGGCACTGCGAGAAGTCGAGCTTGGAGTTGGCGTTCGGGTCGAAACCGTCGTGGTCGTACTCCGGTCCGACGATGTCCACGCCCTCGGACGCGAGCGAGATGTCGAACGTGTCCGTGGCCGAGCACATCGCGAAGAGGAAGCCCCCGTTCGCCACGTACATCTTGATGGTGCGCGCGATCGCCTTCTTGAGCTCCGAGACCTTGGCGAACCCGTGCGACTTCGCCATCGCCTCGTTCTCGGCTACCTGCCGGCGGTACCAGTCGGTCGCGGCGAAGGCGGCGAAGAACTTCCCGTACTGTCCGGTGAAATCCTCGTGGTGGAGGTGCAGCCAGTCGTACTCCGCGAGCTTCCCGTCCAGCACCTCGGCATCCCAGAGCTTGGTGTACGGGATCTGAGCGTAGTCGAGCGCGAGCTGCACCGCGTCGTCCCACGGCGGCGCGCTCGGCGGCACGTAGACCGCCACGCGGGGCGTCGTCTCCAGCTTGACCGACTCCATGTTGTTGTCCGCGATCTCGGCCATGATGCGCGCCACGGCCGCTTCGTCGATCAGCTCGGTGCTCACGCCGCGCACCACCGCCTCGGACTGGAGCTGCGCGTTATCGGGCAGGAGGAACGAGCCGCCGCGATAGTTGAGGAGCCACTCGCCGCGCAGGCCGTGGCTCAAGGCCCAGTAGGTGAGGCCGTAGGCGCGAAGATGGTCGGTCTGCGACTGATCCATCGGAACGAGGATGCGGGCCCAGGCCGACGATGGCCCAAGGACCGCGAGAACGACGAGAAGCGGCAGGAGCGACGCGCGTGTCAGGAATCGCTTCATAGCTGGAGCTTCTTCCTCATGTCGAGAATTTGGGAGCGGACTCCGGGTGCGAGCGGCGAGTCGGGGTAGCGCGTGAGAAGCTCCTCGTAGATCTTGAGCGCCTTCTGCTGGCCCTGCCCCATCGCGATCGTCTCGTCTCCGGCGAGCTTGAGCGCCGCCGGCGCGAGCCGGCTCTTCGACGTCGAATCGGCCACCGCAAGGGCCTGAGCCACGGCCTCCGTGTGATCGCCGCGCTCGCGCGCGAGATCGGCGAGCTGGTAGCGAAGGTGATACCGCACCGCGGAGCCCGGCCAGACCTGGAGCGTCGCCTTCGCGACCGCCGCGGCGGAATCGGGATGCCCCGAGGCCCGGAGCGACAGCACGCGGCCGTACGCGCGGAGCGGCTGATAATCGAAATCCCTGCAGTTCTTCGCGAGGAGCACCAGCTCGAGGGCCTCGTTCACCTTGAGGTTCCGCACGTACGTGCGCGCAAACTGATTCGCGGCGACCTGGGCCACCTCGATCTGCCCGTCGTAGAACGCCTGGAGGGCCGCGTGGTACATGCCGTCCCCGAGCGTATCCGCGGCCCCACGCGCAGCCCCCGAACGCAATATGGCGCGATACACATCGATCGCACGAGGATCCTGAGGCCCCGCCTCCCCCGGCTTCTGCAGCTCCGGCACGCTGGGAATCGCGGCCTTCGGCGCGGTCTTGTCGTCCGCAGGCTTCGGCTTCGCCACGGCGACCGACGCGTGTCCGAGTCCCAACGCCATCCCGAGGGTCAGGATGATCGCGGTGCCGTATTGCCGAAGCATATGCGTCATCGCGCCTTCCCCTCGAGAATCGACTGGAAGTACTCATCGACGGTCGCGCGATACCGCGGCGCGATCGGATCGCGGCTCCCACGCGCGAGCAGCGCCGCCAGCGAAGGCTTCGACTTCAGGAGATCCCCCGACAGCGCCTCCGGCGACGACCGAACCACGTCCACTCCCGGACGCGACGTGCGCTTCCGCGAGTAGTCCCGCTTCTCCAGGCTCCGTGGAGCGTCGAGGAGCCGGCTCAGGATCTTCTGCTGGCGCTCGACCGTGTCCGCCTCGAGGCGGCCGGAGCGGAGGTCCTGCTCCACCTTCTTCATGTCCTCGGCGACGTCGCCCATGTTGCCGAGCGTGCTCCCGCCGTTCTGATTCATCTTCTGCATCGCGTCGCCCAGGCCCTTGCGGATGGCTTCCTGTTCGGCCGCCATGCGCCCGAGCGCCTGCCCCGAGCCCTCCTGGAGCCGCTGCCCTTGATCCCCCGATCCCGACCCGTCCTGCTGGCCCGGCATCATGCCCATGCTCTGCTCGTTCAGCCCCTGCTGCTGGCCGGCGAGCGACTGGAGGCTCTCCATCGCCTCCTGCATGCCGGTCGAGGACTTGGCCCCCTGCATCGATTCCTTCTGCCGGAGGAGTCCCGTCGCGGCCTGATTGAGCGAGATCGTCGCCTCCTTGGAGGCGTTCAACCCGCCCGCGAGATCCTGATTGGAATAGCGCCCCACCGCGTTCTGCTGGTTCGTGAGCGCGCGCCCCAGCGACTGCGCGATATCCGGCGTGATGAAGAGCGACTGCTTCGCCATCTCGCCGATGCGCTGCGTGGCTCCCTCGGTCGTCTCCTGGAGCCCCTTCTGCGTCTCGGCGCGGTCGTTCATGTTGCTCTGTTCGTCGGAGAGGAGCTTCTCCTGCACCGACGCGATGTCCATCAGGTCCTGCGCGGCGTCCTCCATTTTCTTCGCGAGCTCGTTCTTCTTCTTCTGGCTGAAGCCCTCGCGCATCTTGTCGACGTTCTTCCGCATCTGCTCGAGGTTCTTCGAGAGCTGCTTCGCCTGCTGCTGGGCTTCCGACTGCTCCCCCGCCTCCATCGAGCCGCTCATCTGCTGCATGTCCTGCTGCATCCCCTGCTGACCGTACTGATCCGCGAGCTGCTTCGCGTCCTGTGCCGTCTCGGGATCGCCGGGCTTCATTTGCGACGCGATGGAGTCGAGCGCGGCCGACTGCTCCTTCGACATGTCCGCGAGCTGCTTCTGGCTGTCGGAGAGCTGCTTCATCGTGTTCTTCTTCTCCGCACCCTGGGCGCGGGAGAGCGAGTCGTTCACGGCGAGCTGGCGACGCTCCATCTCTGCGGCCCGCTGCGACGCCGCCTCGAGCATCTCCTCCGTCTTGAGCTGCTTCAACATCTCGATGGTCTTCTCGAGGTTCTTGATCACCTCGTCCTGCGAGAGCTGGAAGTTCTGGAGGGCTCGCTCCATCTCCTGGGGCGTCATCTTCTTCATCGCGTCCTGGAGACGCTGCATCGACTTGAGGAGCGACTGGTCCTTGATCTGGCTCAGGAGCTGATGCAGCTCCTCGAGCTTCTGGACGAGCTCGGTCCGGAGCGGCGACTGCGAGAGCTTCTCCGCGTCCTGCGACAGCTTCTCGGCCACCTTGTCGAGCTGCTCCTTCGCCTGCTGCTGCCCCTCGAGGTTCTTCTGGAGCTCCTGCTTCTGCTCCCAGCTCATCTCCTTCGTGCGGCCGACGTCGCGCGAGAGGTCCTCCGACTTCTGCTGGAGGTCGCGCACGTTCTTGAGCACGTCCTCGAGCGTGTCGATGGACTCGCTCCGCTCCTTGTCCATGTTCGCCAGGATCTCGGTCGCCGAGGGGAACCGAAGGCGTCGCGAGTCGGACCATGTGGTCTGCGGTCCGTCGACCCCGTTGCCGTCGACCGCGCCCACCTGGTACTCGATCTCGTCGCCCGGCAGGAGGCCGTACGTTCCGAGCGACCAGCCGTAGCGGATCGCGAGCTCCCGGGCCCCCGCCTTCTCCTCGTGGAGCGTCTCCACCTTCACCGCTTCGTCGCGCACACGGTAGCGAAGGAGGATCTTCCGCACGCCGTGATCGTCCGTCGCGCCGGCGATGATCGTGGTGCCCATGTCG
>DATEOQ010000243.1:0-4801 GCA_035273905.1 Candidatus Eiseniibacteriota bacterium
AATGCCGCGAGCTGCCGCACGACCTCGGCGACCCCGCGCGGCCCCTCGAGACGATATCCGTCGGCCGCGTGCTGCCAGCACGTGAGGAAGCGCCAGAACTCGGCGGCGGTGACCGGCTCGATCTCGCGGCGCAGCTTTTCCAGCGTGTCGCGGTGGATGCGCGCGAGGAGCCGGCGATCGCAGAACGCGCGCCTCGCTTCGATGCGGCACCGGAGGACCGATCCCTCGACCTCGAGCTGGAGGAGCGCCGATTCGGCCTCGCGCGGGAGGCATGGAACCGCTCGCGCGCGGTCCTCGCCTCGGCGCGGGGACGCCTCGCCTTCCGCCAGAACCACGACGGGGCCGAGCGCTTCCATGCGTCCCCGGACGAGCGCGACCGGATCGACCGCCGTCTCCACCGCGCGCCAGGCCGGCCCCTCGAGGCTCTCGAAGGGCACGACACGTCCCCCCTCACGGAGCGACTCGATCCACTCCATCCAGCCCGAGTCCTCGGCTTCCGCCTCGGTGACGTAGCCCATCCAGAGGAGCGCTTCGTGCGTCTCCTCGTCGCTCTCCGGCTCGGGCCAGGCCTGCTCGCGCACCCGCGCCACCGCGTCCGGATCGAGCGCGCCGAGCGTGTCCGCGATCTCGGGATCGAGACCGCGCCGCGCGCTCACGGCCTGGGTGCGCCGCTCCTCGAGCGGCGCATCGTCGAGGAACCCGTAGGGCATCACGTTCAGGATGCCGCGCGCGAACGGCGAGGGCTCGCGCGTGTCGACCGCGTGGCGGCGAATGCGCCCGTCACGCAGGCCGCGCAGGACCTCGAGGAATCCGTCCACGTCCATCGCCTCGTGCAGGCAGTCCTCGATGGTCTGCCGCACGAGCGGATGCTCCCACGGCACCGGGAGGTCGCCCGGGGGCATCGTCTCGGGGCAGGCGAGCGCGCTCGGGAACGCGCGCACGAGCTCGTCCTCCGCGCGCATCCGGATGAGCGGGGTGGGGACGCGCTTGCCGCCTCCCTGCGTGCGCGAGACGAGGAGCGAGCGGGTGAGGTTCCAGCGCCAGCGCGTGCCGAACATGGGCGCGTCGAGAAGCGCCTGCACGAGGAGATCGCGCGCGACGTCCACGTGCAGGAACTGGAACACGTCCTCGAGCGGGAAGCTGTGCTGGGGTCCGAGCGAGATGACGATCGCCTCTTCGTTGGCCGCGGCCTGGAGCTCGAACCCGAACCCGCGGCAGAACCGCTTCCGGAGGGCGAGCCCCCACGCGCGATTGATGCGGCTCCCGAACGGAGCGTGCACCACGAGCTGCATGCCCCCCGACTCGTCGAAGAACCGCTCGAGCACCACGCACTCGGGGGTCGGGATCGCGCCGAGCGCGCGCGCCCCCTCGTCGAGGTACTCCGCGAGCTGGGTCGCGGCAGCGGGAGCGACGCCCGCGTCCTCGGACAGCCATCGCAGATCGCGCCCCTCCTCACGCACGCGTCCCACCGCCGCGGCGAGCTCGGCGGTGCGCGCGGGGCCCTCGCCGAGCCAGAAGGGAATCGTCGGCGGTGCGCCGCGCGCGTCGGAGACGCGCACCACGCCCGGCTCCACGCGAAGGATCTGCCACGAAGCGTTTCCGAGCTGGAAGATGTCGCCCCCGTTCGCCTCGACCGCGAAGTCCTCGTCGAGCGATCCCACGAGCGTTCCTTCCGGCTCGAGCACCACGCGGTACTGGCCGGTGTCCGGGATCGCGCCCCCCGAGGTGAGCGCCGTGATCGACGCGCGCTTGGTCGCGCGCAGCCGGTCGTTCACCCCGTCGCGGTGGAGGAGCGCGGCGCGTCCCTGGGTGTGGAGGCGGACCACCTCGTCGAACTCCGAGCGCTCGAGCCGGCGATACGGCCACGCGCGCCGGAAGGTCTCGTGGAGCGCCGCCTCGTCCCATGTCTCGGCCACGCACGCGGCCACGATCTGCTGGGCGAGGATGTCGAGCGGGCAATCCGGGACGTGGAGGCGGTCGAGCTCGCCGCGCCGCACGGAGTCGAGGAGCGCCGCCGCCACGACGAGCTGGTCCTGCGTGAGCGGGAAGATGCGCCCCTTGGGCGTGCGTCCGAGCGCGTGTCCGCTCCGTCCGACGCGCTGGAGGAGCACCGCGATCGACGATGTCTCGCCGATCTGGAGGACGAGGTCCACGTCCCCGATGTCGATCCCGAGCTCGAGCGACGCGGTTGCCACGAGGGCGCGGAGCTCGCCCGCCTTGAGCCGGCGCTCCGCTTCCAGCCGCCGCTCACGCGCGAGGCTCCCGTGGTGGCTCGTCACCTTGTCCTCGCCGAGCACGGCGGTGAGCTTGGCCGCGATTCGCTCGGCGAGCTTCCGCGTGTTGACGAAGACGAGCGTGGTCCGGTGCGCCTGGATCAGCTCCGCCGCGCGCGCCACGATCTCGTCCCACTGCTCGTGCGAGCAGACGGTGGCGAGCGGCGACTCCGGGACCTCGATCGCGAGGTCGAGATCGCGCCGATGGCCGATGTCGACGATCGAGCACTCGCGGCCGACTCCGACGAGCACGCGCGCGACTTCATCCACCGGCTTCTGGGTCGCGGAGAGGCCGATGCGTTGGAGCGGTCCCTCGACGAGGGCGTCGAGACGCTCGAGGGAGAGCGCGAGGTGGGCGCCCCTCTTGTTGCCCGCCATCGCATGGATCTCGTCGATGATGACCGTCCGGACCGTGCGAAGCATCGCGCGGCCCCCCTGGCTCGTGAGGAGGATGTAGAGGGACTCCGGCGTGGTGACGAGGATGTGGGGCGGCTTTCGCGTCATGGACGCGCGCTCGCTCGCCGGCGTGTCGCCCGTGCGGACGAGCGCGCGCACCGCCGCGAACGAAGGATCGCGCTTCTCGAGCTCCCGGAGCGGCGCGTCGAGATTCTTCCGCACGTCGTTCCCGAGCGCCTTGAGCGGCGAGACATAGAGGACGAGCGTCTGGTCCGGCAGCGCGGCCCCCTGCCGGAGGAGACCGTCGAGCGCCCAGAGGAACGCCGCCAGCGTCTTCCCGGTCCCGGTCGGAGCGGCTACGAGGGTGTGCTTCCCGCCGGCAATGAGGGGCCATCCCTCCGTCTGCGGCGCGGAGGGGGTGCCCACTCGCTCCAGAAACCATTGACGTACAGCGGGATGGAAGAAGTCGAGGGGCATCGGGCGAGCTCTCCGAATCGGGTCCTAGGACACGCCATTATACCCCTGCCGGCCGAACCCGGCTCCGGGGGACTCCCTGTTGGATGCGTCGATCCGTCGAAAGCCTTAAGTCCATGTGCCCGAAGGCCGATGGATGATCGACGGGAACCCCAGGAGGGGCTCCCGAACTCCATTTCGGGGATTCACGCCAGTCCATGCGCCATCACGCCATCGTGACGTTCGTGCTGCTCCTCCTCGCGACTTCCTCCGAAGCCGCGACGATTCGGGGGGTCGTCCGCGTGCCCGGATCGGGATCGGGCTCGTCGTCGTCCGGTCCCTCGAATCCGTACCCGGGGCGCGCATCGTCGATGCGCGCGTCCGCGGTGAAGCGCGGCGCGGTCACCGACGCGGTCGTCTCGATCACGGGCCCCGCGCCCGGCCCCTGGCAGGGCCTCGCGAACGACGCGAGCGCGAGCGCGCTCCGCGGCGGACGCCTCGCGCAGAAGAACCAGGGCTTCGTGCCTCGCGTGCTTCCGGTCGCGGTAGGGGCGCGCGTCGACTTCCCGAATCAGGACCCGATCTATCACAACGTGTTCAGCGTCTCCCCGCCCAAGCGCTTCGACCTCGGCAAGTTCGGACAAGGCAAGTCCAAGTCGCTCGTGTTCGACAAGGCCGGGCTCGTGAACGTCTACTGCGACATTCACTCGAACATGGAAGCATTCATCGTCGTGCTCCCGAACGCTTGGTTCGCGCAGCCGGACGCGGAGGGGAAGTTCACGCTTCCGCCACTACCCGCCGGTACGTACACGGTGCGCGTGTGGCATCCGGATCTCGGCGACCAGACCCTCTCGGTGACGGTGGGCGAGAACGAGACCCGCGACGTCGAACTCTCCCTCGCGCCATGAAGGGCGTCCGGCTCCACTGGAAGATCCTCTTCGCCACCGTTCTGCCTCTGCTCGCACTGACGTCCGCCGTTCTCTGGACGGTGAACCAGAGCATCACCGAGCAGGCTGAGCGGAACGTTCGCGAGGATCTGATCCGCGCCGCGTCGATCTTCGAGGACATGCTCGGCGCGCGGTCGGAGGAGCTCGCGATCGCGGGGCAGGTGATCGTGCAGGATCCGAAGTTCTTCTCCATCCTCACGCTCCCCGGCTCGGCCACCGATCCTCAGGTCAGGGCCACGGCGGAAGGAGTAGCCGCCGACTTCAACGCCATCACCCGGGCCGATCTCTTCGTCGTCTTCGATGCGAAGGGGCGCGTGGTCGCCGATGCGAGCCGGGACCGGCTCGGCGCGGCGGCGAGTCAGGGAATTCCGGACGTTCCGGATGACCCGCACCCGCGGTCGGAAATCCTCGCGGACCGAGGGCGGCACTTCCAGATCGCCGAGATCCCCGTGCTCGCGGGGCCGCGCCGGGTGGGTCTGCTGCTCCTGGGCGCGGGCATCGGACAGGACCTGGCGGAGCGCCTCCGCACCTTGACGCGGAGCGAAGTCACGTTCGTCTCGAACGGGACTCTGACGGGATCCACCCTCGAGGCGAGCTCCGACCGCCACGCGCTCGCCTCGACGCTCTCATCGGGACGCTCATCGGCGGGCGATTCGAAGCGCGGTCCGAGCGACGCGGAGGTCTTCACCTTCGCGGGGGCGACGTCGCAGTACATCACCGTCGCCGGCCCCA
>DATEOQ010000244.1:0-2967 GCA_035273905.1 Candidatus Eiseniibacteriota bacterium
CCAGCTCGCGCGCTTTCTCGGCGGACGCGACGAAGATCGCCGCGGCGCCGTCCGTGATGCCGCACGAGTTCCCTGGGGTCACGGTGCCGTGCTTGCGATCGAAGTAGGGGCGGAGCTTGGCAAGCGCTTCGAGCGACTGGGTACGCCGGGGACCCACGTCCTCGAGCACCGCCGCCTTGTAGGGCGGCGCGAAGGCGGGAACGATCTCCTCCGCGAGCCGTCCCGCGTCCTGGGCTGCGATCGCGCGGCGATGGCTGGTGAGCGCGAAATCGTCCTGCGCCTCGCGGCTGATGCCGAACTCCTTCGCGAGAACCTCCGCGGTCTCTCCCATGTTCAACCCGGAGACGCGATCGGTGAGGCCCTCCATGATGGCGAGGCGCGGGGCGAAATCCTTGGGACGCGTCTGCGCGAAGGCGGCGATTCGGGCCCCGAGGGAGCGGGCGCGCGAGGCCTTCTCGAACACGCGAGTCATGCCCTCGCTCACGAAGAGCGGGATCTGGCTCATGGATTCCGTGCCGCCGGCGATGATCAGATCCGCGTGGCCCGCCGCGATGCGATCGTGCGCCTGCGCCACCGCCTCCATGCCGGACGCGCAATTGCGCTGCACCGTGACGGCGGGGACACGATCGGGAATTCCGGAAAGAAGGGCGACGACGCGGGCGATATTGGTAGCGTCGGACGGGGCGGCGACGTTGCCGAGGATGACTTCGTCGACTTCGAGCGGATCGACGCCGTGGCGCGCGAGGAGCTCGGTGACGGCGATGCGCCCCAGCTCCCTCGCCGGTACGGGCGCGAGTGCGGTTCCCGCCTTCGCAAAGGGGGTCCGGAATCCATCCGTGAGAATCACGTCCCGCATAGAAGGCGCCCGTATGGAGTTGTGTATCAACGCACGACGCTTTCAGCTAGTTTGTCACAGGGACCATCGGAGGTCAACGAATGGACGTTCGTACGGTGCCCGAGCTGCTTCGTCGGGCCGCGGAACGGCATCCTAAGCCGGACGCGTTTTGTATCAAACGCGAAGGCCGCTGGAATCAGCTGCCGCTGGATCACATCCTGCGGCGCGCGGCGCTGGTGATGCGCGCTCTTCGCGAGCGCGGGGTAAAGCGCGGCGACCGCGTCGTGATTCTCGCCGAGAGCAGCGTCGAGTGGGTGATCGCGGATATCGCGATTCTCACGATCGGCGCCGTGACCGTTCCCGTCTATCCCACTCTGCCCGCCTCGCAGATAGCACCCTTGATCGCGGATTCGGAGAGCCGAGGCGCGTTCACGTCCACACCGGAGCTGAAGGTAAAGCTCGAAGCTGCCGGCATGGCCGCTTCGACCTTGGAGTGGATCTGGTGCTGGAAGGACGAGCCCTTTCCCGAGCCGGGCGCGGAAGCGTACACCTTGGGGGCCGATGCCCCGGCGCCCGAGGATCTCGCCTCCATCATCTATACGTCGGGCACCACCGGCGTGCCCAAGGGCGTCATGCTCACACACGCGAACATCGTGGCGCAGGCGTTGCTGTCCCTGAAGGCGATGTCCGTCCGGAACGACGATGTGTATCTCTCGTTCCTTCCGTTGAGCCACGTGTTCGAGCGCTGCTCGGGCCTCTACACCATGATCGATGCCGGCGCGACCATCACCTACGCCGAGTCCATCGACCGCATGGCCGCAAATCTCCTCGAATGCAGGCCCACGATCATGCTCGCGGTGCCGCGCTTCTACGAGAAGTTCTACTCCAGGGTGATAGAGGTGTCCGCGGCCGCCGGCTTTCCCACAGCGCCCTTGTTCGCATGGGCCAGGCAGGTTGCGATTGCGTGGGCGACGCGGAAGAACGAGCGGAAGGGCGTTGGTGTGGGATTGGCGCTACAGCACGCTCTAGCCGGGGCGCTCGTTTACAGGAAGCTGGCTGCGCGCCTTGGCGGCCGCTTGCGGTTGCGCGTGTCCGGTGGCGCAGCGCTGAACCGCGAGGTCGCCCTCTTCTTCTACGGCGTCGGACAACCGATCCACGAAGGCTACGGCCTGTCCGAGACGGCCTCGGCGATCAGCGTGAACCGCTTCGGCGACCAGCGGATCGGCACCGTGGGCACTCCGTTCGACGAGATCGAGGTGAAGATAGCCGGGGACGGCGAGATCCTCGTGAAGGGCCCGGTCGTGATGAAGGGTTACTGGCATCGCCCCGAGGAAACGGCGGAAGCGCTCGAGAACGGATGGTTCCACACCGGCGACATCGGCAACATCGATTCCGACGGTCACATCCGCATCACCGACCGCAAGAAGGACATCCTCGTCACGTCCGGCGGGAAGAAGGTGGCGCCGCAGAAGCTCGAGAACGCACTCAAAGAGTCGCCGCGCATCCACGAAGTGCTCGTGCTGGGCGAGGGGCGCAAGTACATCGCGGCGCTCATCGTGCCCGAAGGCGCCGCCACGCGCGAGGAGATCGCACCCGACGTGGAGCACGTGAACAGCGGCCTCGCGAATTTCGAGAAGATCCGCAAGTTCGAGATCATCCCCAACGATCTGTCGGTGGCGAACGGCACCCTCACTCCCTCGCTCAAGCTGAAGCGCCAGGCCGTCGCGGACAAGCACCGCGATCTCATCCAGCGCCTCTTCTCGGAGTCCTGACCTGCCCCGTTTCGCCTGGCTCTTCCTCCTCGTGCTGTGCGTCGCCGAGCCTGCGTGGGCCGTCGGGATCGGGATCGGCGTCGGCCATTCGACTGAGCCCGCGGTTTCGGGGGCGTCCGGGCGCATGGGTGTGCGTTCCATTCGCGCCGAGGACGTCCTGCTCGATACCGCACCAGCGCGACAGGTACTCACGCTGTGGAAGAACACGCCTCGACACGGAAACAAGAGGGGCCGCGCCGAAGCCACGCGCATCGCGAAGACGCCCGCGTATCGAACCACGCGCGCGTTCATGAAGCAACTCGCCTGCACGGGCACCGAGGCGGAGGTGGCGCGCGCGATCGAGCTGCCGGATTCGGGGTT
>DATEOQ010000245.1:0-4630 GCA_035273905.1 Candidatus Eiseniibacteriota bacterium
CCTCGCTCGGGCCGGTGCTCGTCACTCCGGATGAGCTGGGCGATCTCCGGCTCGAGATGACCGCCCGCGTCAACGGCGAGGAGCGATCCCGCGGGAACCTCGGCGACATCCACTGGCCGTTCGGGGAGCTTGCCGCGCACGCCGCCGCGAGCACGCGGCTCGTGCCGGGTGACGTGCTCGGCTCGGGCACCGTCGGGACTGGCTGCATCCTCGAGCACGGCGACGGCCGCTGGCTCGAGGCCGGCGACGAGGTCGAGCTCGAGGTCGAGGGGATCGGCGTGCTCCGAAACCGCGTTGCTACGCCTTGAAGGCGTAGTTCCCGACGCCGCTCACGAGCGCAACGGAGCCGTAGGCGATTCCGAGCCAGACCGGGCCCGTGACGGCGACGCCGACCGCGACGAGGCCGAGCAGCACGAGCTCGATGGCGAGGGCGGCCTGCTTCGGGACCTGCATGCGGGCCTTCGGCGCGATGAAGAGACCCCAGACGACGATCACCGCGACCGGGGCAAGAACGGTGAGCCAGAGCTGCCCCGCGCCCGAGGTTGCCTCGAATCCCCAGTAGGCGGCGCCCGCCAAGGCGCCCAGCTCGACGACGAAGAAGCGAATCGCGAGGTTGAGCGCCTTGACGGCTTGCACCGGGGCTACGTGCGGCTCTCGCGGAGCGCGGCGAGGAGCTCCTGATGGCGGCGCTCCTCGTCGGGCAGGCCCTCCTCCTCGGCGCTGCCCGCCCGCCGCTCGCGCAGGGCGTTCATCGGTTTCACGACAAAGAAGAAGACCACTGCGGCCACGGCCACGAAGGAGATCGCGTCGGTCAGGAACGCGCCGTAGCGGAAGACCGAGTCGTTGATCGTGAACGTGAGGTCGCGGAAGTCGGGCTTGCCGATGATCATCGCGACCACCGGCATGAGCAGGTTGTCGACAAAGGACGTAACCAGCGCGGCGAACGCGACGCCGAGGACGAACGCGATCGCCAGCTCGACGATGTTGCCGCGGAGGAGAAAGTCTCGGAACTCCTTGAGCATGGAGGCCTCCCGGGAAGGGGCGTCTGGGATTCGGGCGCGGGTATTCTTGCCGCATGCCGACCTACCAGCGCCTCGGCCGCGTCCCGCGCAAGCGCCACATCCAGTTCCGCGAGAACGGCACGCTCCTGACCGAGGAGGTCATGGGGCTCGAGGGCTTCTCCGGAAACGAGTCGATCCTCTACCACCTCCATTCGCCGTGCCGTGTCAAGGAGATCGGCTCGTTCGAGCGGATCGAGCGCGAGGAGTGGGATCCGGGCGCACACCAGCACCGCCACTTCCGGACGATGGGAGTCGAGCCCGAGGGCGACGCGATCTCGGGCCGCAAGCTCCTCATGTGGAACGACGACGTCGAGATCGCGCTCTGCCGGCCGAACACGGCGATGGAGCACCACTACCGAAACGGCGAGGGCGACGAGGTCGTCTTCGTCCATGAGGGCAAGGGCACGCTGGAGACGATCTTCGGCGACCTGCCCTACCGCGACGGCGACTACATCGTCATCCCGCGCGGTACGACATATCGGTTCGTCCCCGAGGGAGACCAGCGCTACCTCGTCTTCACGTCGCCGGGGCTCATCGAGATCCCGCGCCGGTACCGGAACGAGTACGGACAGCTCCTCGAGCACGCGCCCTACTACCACCGCGACATCCACCCGCCGCTCGAGCTCCGGACGCACTCGGACCGCGGCGAGCACGTCGTCAAGTTCCGGGTGAAGGACGGCTACCAGACATACGTCCTCGACTACCACCCGTTCGACGTCGTGGGGTGGGACGGCTACGTGTACCCGTGGACGTTCAACATCAACGACTTCGAGCCGATCACGGGCCGGATCCACATGCCGCCGCCCGCGCACCAGACCTTCCAGGGGCGGAACTTCGTCATCTGCTCGTTCTGTCCCCGCAAGCTCGATTTCGACCCGCTGGCGATTCCGATCCCGTACCACCACTCGAATCTGAACTCGGAGGAGATGATCTACTACGTCTCCGGGAACTTCGGCTCGCGCAAGGGGATCGAGATCGGCTCGATCACGCTGCATCCCTCGGCGATCCCGCACGGGCCGCAGCCGGGCCTCGCGGAGAAGTCGATCGGCATGACGGAGACCCACGAGCTCGCGGTCATGTGCGACACCTTCCATCCGCTGAAGCTCACGGCGCTCGCCAAGGACACCGAGGACCCGGCCTACGCGTACTCCTGGTACGAGGAGCCGGACGCGGCCAAGGAAGCGCGAAACGCCGACGAAGATCCCGCCGGAGTGACCTCGCACTTTTGAGCGGGCTGTCGGGCGACTGGGATTTCGCTGGCAAGGGAGGCGAGTGAGCGGCGCGCAGGACAGTGCAACTGGCACGGCCAAGCGCCGCGAGCGAAGCGTCCCGCAGCCAGCGGAATCAGGCGAGCCCGAAGCCGGGCTTCGCCCGGCGGGAGGCTCGCCGGCCAGGCGTTCGAGAACGATCGCCGTCGACTTCGACGGCACCGTCACGGAGATTGACCTGCTGGACACGATCGCGCGCGATTTCGGCGATCCAGAGGTCTACGCGGAGGTCGATCGCGGCCTCGACCGCGGGCGCCTGACCCTGCGCGAGGTGATCACGCGCGAGTTCGAGCCGGTGCGCCACCCGCTCGAGGAAGTCGTCCAGTGGGAGCTCGACAACGTGCGCGTGCGCGAGGGCTTCCGCGACTTCGTCGACCTCGCCCGGGAGCACGGCTGGCGCGTCGTCATCGTGTCGAGCGGCTTCCACGAGCTGATCGAGCCGATCCTCGAGCGCGAGGGCGTCGAGGTGGAGCTGCATGCGAACCGCGTCGATCCGAGCACCGACGGCTGGCGCGTCGAGTGGCGCTACGACGCGACCTGCGACTCCTGCGGGGAGTCCTGCAAGCGCTCGATCGTGCAGGAGCTCGCCGGGGACGACGAGCTCGTCTACATCGGTGACGGCTACTCGGACCGGTGCGCGGCCGAGGCGTCCGACCTCGTCTTCGCGACGCGCGGCCTTGCCGACTACCTCGACGAGCGCGGGATCTCCTACGAGCGTTTCGACGACTTCCATGACGTCGTCCGCGGTCTCGCTGCCTGAGCCCTACGACTGGAGGCTCTCGACCGAGCGCTTCCGTGCTTTCGGCCCGGACCTCGCCAACCTCTGGCACGAGGGCGGCGTCCATCGCGTATTCGGCGGGGCGGAATTGCGGATCGAAGAGACATCCGGGGGCGTTTGCGTCACGCCGCCGCGGACCGAGCTCGCCGGCGAGGTGCGCCACTACCTCGGCGGGCCGTTCGACCTCGATCCGTTCTACGCGTTTGCGGAGACCGAGCCGGTGCTGGCCGGAATCGTCCCCCGGCTGCGCGGCTTCCGGCCGCCGCTTTCGCCAGACCCGTACGAGACGCTCGTCTCGGCGATCACGGCGCAGCAGATCTCGCTTCGGGCCGCCTTCGCCGTGCGCAACCGCTTCGTCCAGGCCTTCGGCGTAAAGGCGGGACTCGCCTACACCTTCCCCACACGGAAGCGGGTGGCGCTCGCCGAGCCCGGGGAGATCGTCGCGCTCGGCTTCTCCCGCCGAAAGGCGGAGTACGCCATCGGGATCGCCCGGAGCGAGCTCGACTTCGTGGGGCTCGCCGCGCTTCCCGACGACGAGGTCAAGGCGGCGCTGACCGCCCTGCCCGGGATCGGGGAGTGGACCGCCGACTGGTTCCTGGCCCGCCACCTGGCGCGGTCAGATGCGTGGCCGGCCGGAGACCTCGGCCTGCGGAAAGCGGTGCTCCACTTCTACGGGGAAGAGGACACGCGCGCGGCCGGCGACCGCTTCCCCGGCTTCCGCAACCTGGCGGCGCACTACCTGCTCACGGGCCATAGGGTTCTCGACGGATGAGATTCGACGATGCACCGAGCGAAGCGACCCTGCGGAAGCTGATCGACGAGGCTCGCGCTCGCGGCGAGGAAACGCTCCGCGTCGAGACGACGCGCGAGGCCGGCGACGCGTGGGTGCGTGCCGGGTTCAGCGAGCAAGCGCGCGTCCTCGAGGCCTCCGTCGGCGCGCTCGAGCAGCGGCTGACGAGCGACCGGGTACCCTCCTACGGCTCCGTGCACGTGCAGACCGACGACCTGGACGGCGTCGTCCGGGCGGTGCGCCAGTTCGTGCCGCGCATGCCGGGCGGCTCGAAGGGCAGCGTCGTGGCTCCGCCGAGGAACGGCTGGATCGGCGTCTACGACGAGCTCACCGACAGGGTCCCGGAGATGCTTCGCCGCCTTGCGCGCGAGCTCTCCGATCGCATGGGTGCCGTCGTCCTTGCCCTCGGCGTGGAGGAGGGTCAGGTCGTCCGCTTCGTGCTGCTCGAGCGCGGGCGCACCATGGACGAGTACCTCTCCGTGCCGGAGTACTACGGCCAAGTCCCTCCCGGAGACGTGATCTCGCTCGAAGCGAACCCCACGGTGGTCGCCCGGCTGACCGGTGCCGACCCGGCTGAGGTGCGACGCGTTGCCCTCACGGCCGCGAGCCCGCACGACCTGCCGCCCGCGCATGAGCTCGCGGGAGCCGTCGGGGCGCTGCTCGGCGTCGAGGGCGGCGACCACGGGTACGAGCGCGCGCGGGAGATTCCCGACGGCGTCGACGTCCCGCGCGA
>DATEOQ010000246.1:0-2171 GCA_035273905.1 Candidatus Eiseniibacteriota bacterium
GAAACGCGTTGGTCCCGGCGACGCGGATCCGGCTCGCGCCCGAGTACTCGGCTTCGTGCACGAATCGCTCGAGGCATTCGAGGGTGCGGGCGGCGGCGGCCTCGTCGATGAGGCCGGTGCGGTCGATGCCCTCGCCGAGGCGGGAGATCTCGCCCATGCGGTGCGCGGTGCGCAGCCGCTCGCGCTCGTCGACGTCGGCGACGAGTAGGCGGACCGAATTGGTGCCGATATCGACGGCGCCAATTCTCAAAGTGGAGTCGATTGGACCGGAAACGGTCGTTTCCCCCTCGGGAGTACGTGCTTCGGGCCGCGGAGGCCCCGGCGTGGTTGACTCCCAACGTAGGGGAACGTAGCATACGGACGTGGTGTTTGTAAAGGCGGAAGCTATTATCAGCATGCAAAATGGAGCGACCATGAAGCCTGTCGAGGAGCGCGAGCCGCTGGTGGGGATGACCTCCCCCGAGCTGGAGCGCGCGATGATCTCTCTCGGGGAGAAGCCGTTCCGCGGACGCCAAATCGCGGACTGGATGTATCTCCATGGCGTTCCATCATTTGCGGAAATGACCAACCTGCCCCTTCCGCTCAGGTCGAGGCTGGAGGAGGGCTTCACCCTCGGAACCCTCACGGAACGGGCCCGCCGGGAGACCCCGGACCGGAAGACCCGCAAGGTCGCCTTCGCCCTGCCGGACGGGGGTCTCATCGAGTCGGTCTACATGTCCACAACGCGCCGGTACACCTTCTGTCTCTCGTCCCAGCACGGCTGCGGGTTCGCTTGTCGCTTCTGTGCCACCGGGCGGATGGGACGGGGTCGGAATCTCACGGCGGGCGAGATCGTGGAGCAAGTGCTCCGGCTCCGGCGCGAGCTTCCCCCGGATCAGCGCGAGTTCAACATCGTGCTCATGGGGATGGGCGAGCCGCTCGAAAACTACGACGCGGTCATGCGCGCCCTCGACCTCATCACCGACCCGCACGGGCTCCAGGTCGCGTCGAAGCGGATCACCATCTCCACCGTGGGCCTCGTGCCCCAGATCCTTCGCATGGCGTCGGAGGGAAGACGCTACCGGCTGGCCATCTCGCTCCACGCGGCCACCGACGAGCTCCGCTCGAAGCTCATGCCAATCAACCGGACCTTCCCGCTCGAGCCCCTGATGCGCGCGGTGCGCACGCACATCGAGCGCGTCGGCGAGCGCGTGACCTTCGAGTACATCCTGATCGAAGAGATCAACGACACGCTCGCCGACGCGGCCAAGCTCGTGCGCCTCGTGGGGCAGCTTCCCTGCCGCGTGAACCTGATCCCCTACAACCCGATCGGACCGGGCCGCTTCAAGCGCCCCTCGCCCGAGCGGATCCAGCGCTTCGTGGACCATCTCGGCCCGCGCGTTCCGGCCGTGACGGTGCGCTACAGCCAGGGAGTCGAGATCGGGGCGGCCTGCGGCCAGCTCGCCGGCGAAAAGGAAATCGCGCTCCGCTAGCGCGGGGCGAGGGCGATGCTCGGCACGCTGCGGGGGCGACTCCTCGCTCTGTTCTTCCTCGTCGCGCTCATTCCCTCCCTCGGCCTCACGCTGTTCGTGACGCAGTACCTCGCCCGCAGCCTCGCCACGCTTCGGAATCCCGAGACCGAGCGGGCGCTCTCCCAGTCGCTCGAAGTCATTCGCGGCGGCCTCGAGCGGCTCGCGAGCGACGCGCGGCAGCACGCCGAGGTGATGGCGCTGGATCCGGAGACGATCCGTCTCGCGCGCGCCGGCCGCATGCAGGATCTCGAGCGCTTCCTGAGGGACGAAGCGCGGAATCGCGGCATCGACTACGTGTGCTACTACGACATGCGGAACGGGACGAAGCGTGTCTTCGGCGCGCGGCTCGGTCCACGCATCAGCCTCCCCGACCCCGAGCCGGCCTCGCTCGAGCAAGCCGTCGAGCACGGCGGGCTCATCACCGGCGACGACGCGCCGCGGCAGGTGAGCGGCGCCGCCGCGGTCGACTCCACCCACGTGATCCTCGCCGGTTACCAGCTCGACCCCGAGATCTCCTCAGAGATCGTCGCCCTGCAGCGCAACCTCTCCATGTACCGGAGGCTCGGCGTCTACACGTGGCTCTCGCAGCGGAGCCTCTGGATCTTCGCCGCGCTCTGGACCCTGGTCCTCGGCGCGGTGAGCTTCGCGCTCGCGTGGGCC
>DATEOQ010000247.1:0-4204 GCA_035273905.1 Candidatus Eiseniibacteriota bacterium
CGGCCACGATCGCCGACACCACCAGCCCCACGATGAGCGGCCCGGGGCCGCCGATCGCGGGGCCGGTCAGCTCGTCGTGGTGCTTCAGGAGATCGAACAGCGTCGCCGCGCCCAGCGTGGGCAGCGCGAGGAGGAACGAGAACTCCGCCGCCGCGACCGGGGTGGCGCCGAGGATCAGCGCGGCGAGGATCGTGGTCATGGCGCGCGAGGTGCCGGGCCAGAGCGAGAAGCACTGCGCGAGACCGATCAGGAGCGCGGCCGAGATGGGGAGGTCGTCGAGCCCGAACTGGGCCTTGGCCCCCGGCGTCTTGCCCCGTGCGCGCATCCAGCGTGCGACGACGAGGATGAGGAGTCCGCCCGCGATGAGCGCGATCGCCACGGGGCGCGGTCCGAACAGGTGCGCCTTGATCCACTTGTGCGTGACGAATCCGATCGCGGCCGCGGGGATGAAGGCGACGATGAGTTTCAGGAGGAGGGCGCGGCCCTTGGAGCTCGGATCCGCGATGCCGGTGAAGAGGCTCATCACGCGCTCGCGATAGAGCCAGAGCACGGCGAGCAGCGCTCCCGCCTGGATCACGATCTCGAACGCGTCCATCGCGTCGCTGACGAGGCCCATCGCGTGCGCTGCGAGGATGAGATGGCCCGTGGACGACACGGGGAGGAACTCGGTCAGTCCCTCGATCGCGCCGAGAATGGCGGCCTGGAATAGAGTCACTTAGGGCCGAGGGTCATGGGTTCCGTAGACGCGCCGGAGCACGTCGCTGATCTCGCCGAGCGTGGCGCCCGCCTTCACGGCGTCGATCGTCGGCTCGACCAGGTTGAGCTCCCTCCTTGCCGCCTGCTCCAGCGAATCGAGCGAATGCTTGGCCAGATTCTGGTCGCGCGAAGCCTTGAACGCGCGCACGCGCTCGCGCTGCTGCTCCTCGAGCCGGCGGTCGAGCGTGAAAATGGGCCGGGCGACGTCTTCAGGGTCCCCGAAACGATTCACGCCCACCACAATCTGCTCTCCCTTCTCCATCTTCAACTGTGTTTCGTAGGCGCTCTTCTCGATCGCGCGGGCCTGGTAGCCCGCCTCGATCCCGCGGACCGCGCCGCCCATCAAGTCGATCGCCTCGATCTCCGCGCGCGCCTCGCGCTCGATCCGGTCCGTCCGCTCCTCGATGGCGGGCGCTCCGCCAACCGGGTCCACAGTATCAGGTACGCCGGTTTCCCACGCGAGGATCTGCTGCGTGCGGAGCGCCGTGGTCGCGGCCTCCTCGCTCGGGAGCGAGATCGCCTCGTCGAACGAGTTCGTGTGGAGCGACTGACACCCGCCCAGCACCGCCGCGAGCGCCTGGATGGCGACGCGCGCGATGTTGTTGTGCGGCTGCTGCGCGGTGAGCGTCACGCCCGCGGTCTGCGCGTGGAAGCGGAGCTTGAGCGAGTTGGGATCCTTGGGGTGATAGCGCTCCTCCATGAGGCGGGCCCAGAGCCGCCGCGCCGCGCGGAACTTGGCGATCTCCTCGAGGAGATCGTTGTGCGCGTTAAAGAAGAACGAGATCCGGGGCGCGAAGCGATCGACGGGGAGCCCGCGATCCACGGCCGCTTTCACGTACTCGAGCCCGTCCGAGAGCGTGAACGCGACCTCCTGCACGGCGGTCGAGCCGGCCTCGCGGATGTGGTAGCCGCTCACCGAGATCGTGTTCCACTGCGGCACCTCGGACGCGCCGAACTCGAAGAGGTCGGTCGCGATCTTGAGCGAGGGGCCGGGCGGATAGATGTACGTGCCGCGCGCGATGTACTCCTTCAAGACATCGTTCTGCACCGTGCCGGAGAGCTTGGCGCGCGGAGTGCCGCGTCGATCCGCGACCGCGGTGACGAACGCGAGGAGGATCATCGCGGTCGCGTTGATGGTCATGGAGAGCGAGACCTGATCGAGCGGTATGTCGTGGAGGAGCCGCTCCATGTCGTCGAGGGTCGAGATCGCGACCCCGACGCGCCCGACCTCGCCCTGCGCGCGCTCGGCGTCGGAGTCGTAGCCCATCTGCGTCGGGAGATCGAACGCCACGCTGAGGCCCGTCTGGCCGAGCGAGAGGAGGTAGTGGTAGCGCTCGTTCGACGCCTCGGCGGTCCCGAAGCCCGCGTACTGGCGCATGGTCCAGAGACGCGAGCGGTACATCGACGGGTGGATGCCGCGAAGGTACGGAGGCTCGCCGGGGGTGCCGGCGGGGTGCGCGGTGTTCCGATCGCCACCCGACCCGCCGTTCCTCGCCAGGTCCGACCGGGCCAACTCAGCCCTCCTCGGGCTGGATCTTCAGGAGGAGCGCGCCCGAGTCGACGGTGGCGCCCGCCTGGACGCGCACCGCGGTCACGCGCCCCGAGAGCGGCGCCACGAGCGCGTTCTGCATCTTCATCGCCTCGACCACCACCACAGCCTGTCCGGCGTCGACGGTGTCGCCCTCGGCCACCATGACATCGACGACGAGGCCGGGCATCGGCGCGTGCAGCTCACCGCGGGTCTGGTCGGCGACGCTCTTGCGCGCGAGCTTGGGGGCGCGGGGATCGCGCGGGCGATAGAGGTACGTGCGGCCGCGGATCTCGACGACGAGGTCGAGCCCCTGGCGCCGGACGCTCGCTTCCACCGGGCGGTCGTCGATCCTGACGCGCATCAGCCCGCCGAAGGCGCCCTCGACCCGGTGCTCCTTGCCGTCGACGGTCACGCTGAATCCGTCGCCGCTCGGTGTGACTTCGATGGTTCGATCCTGGCCCTCGCGGGTGAGGACGACGCTCATCGGCCGCCTCCCTTGGCGCGGTGGCTCTGGAGCGCGTCCCGCCAGCGGCTCGTGGTGGTGGCGTCGGCCGTCATGGGGCGGCGATCGCCGTCGGCGGACGGCGCGTTGAGGACGGGCCGTGCCGTGTCCATGCGCGCGAAGATCGCGGCGATCACGGCGGCATCTTCCTCGGCCTGAGTCTGGTCCGCCGGATCCGCGGTCTTGAAATGGCGCGACAGGAACCCGGTGTCGAACTCACCCTTCGTGAACGGCTCCTGATCGAGAAGCCAGCGATGGAAGGGAAGCGTGGTCTTGATCCCCTCGAGCGTGGTCTCGCGGAGCGCGCGGCGCGCGCGCTCGATCGCGCCGGCGCGATCCTTCGCCCAGACCACGATCTTGCCGATCATCGGGTCGTAGTAGACCGGGACCACGCCGCCCGAGCGCACGCCGAAGTCGCAGCGCACTCCGGGTCCGGCCGGCAGCTCCAGCCGGCGCACGGTGCCCGCGTCGGGGATGAAGCCCTGGTCCGGATCCTCGGCGTAGACGCGGAACTCGATCGACGCGCCTTCGGGGTGGACGTCTTCCTGCGCGAGCCCGAGCTTCTCGCCCCGCGCGACGCGGATCTGCTCCCGCACGAGGTCCATGCCGAGCACCATCTCCGTCACCGGGTGCTCTACCTGGAGGCGCGCGTTCATCTCGAGGAAGTAGAAGCGGCCCTCTTGGTCCATGAGGAACTCTGCGGTGCCGGCGTTCCAGTAGTGGCCCGCCTTCGCGACCTTCACCGCGAGCGCGAGGAGCTCCTGCCGCCGTCCCTCATCGAGCGCGGGGGAGGGCGTTTCCTCGACCACCTTCTGGTGCCGGCGCTGGATCGAGCAATCGCGCTCGCCGAGCGCGAGCACGGTGCCGTGCTGGTCGCCGAGGATCTGCACCTCGATGTGACGCGGGCGTTCGACCCAGCGCTCGAGGTAGAGGCGATCGTCGCCGAACGCCCCCTTCGCCTCGCCCTGCGTGAGCCGCACCGCCTGCTCGAACTCTCCGGCCGCGTTCACGCGTCGCATGCCCTTGCCGCCGCCGCCTGCCGCGGCCTTCAGCACCACGGGGTAGCCGATCGCATCGGCGGCCTTCCGAAGCTCCGCCGGATCGCTCACGGGACCCTCGGTGCCTGGCAGCACGGGCACGCCCGCCTTGATCGCGAGTGCACGCGCGCTCACCTTGTCGCCGAGCGCGCGCGTGGCCGCGGGGCTCGGGCCGATCCAGACAAGCCCCGCCTTCTCGACCATCTCCGCGAAGTCGGCCGACTCGGCGAGGAAGCCGTAGCCGGGATGGATCGCGTCGGCGTGGGCGGCGCGCGCGGTCTCGATCACCTTCGCGGCGTTCAGATAGCTCTGCGACGCGGGCGCGGGGCCGAGGCGATAGGCGGCGTCCGCCGCGAAGACGTGAGGCGCATCGCGGTC
>DATEOQ010000248.1:0-3178 GCA_035273905.1 Candidatus Eiseniibacteriota bacterium
GACTCCGAGCGCTCCCTTCGCCTCGCCCCGCTCCTACACGCCGAAGCACCTCGCCGACAAGATCCTCACCACCGCGAGCGCGCTGGAGGGCGAGCGCAAGCAGGTGACCGTGCTCTTCGTGGACGTGTCCGGCTTCACGTCGCTGTCCGAGCGACTGGATCCCGAGGACGTCCATGGCCTCATGAAGCGCGCTTTCGAGCTGATGCTCGCCGAGGTGCACGCCAACGAGGGCACCGTCAACCAGTTCCTCGGCGACGGGATCATGGCGCTATTCGGCGCGCCCATCGCCCACGAGGACCACGCGCGGCGCGCGGTGCGGGCCGCCCTCGGGATCACGCGCGCCCTCGCCGCCTATCAGGACGATCTCGCCCCTCGCGGTATCAGCTTTCGCGCGCGCCAGGGCGTCAACACCGGCCTCGTCGTGGTGGGCAGCATCGGCGGCGACTTCCGCATGGACTACACCGCGGTCGGTGACACGACCAATGTCGCGGCGCGGCTGCAGCAGGCGGGACAGCCCGGCCAGGTGACCATCTCGGAGGCGACCCATCGATTGGTCCACGGGTACTTCGAGACGCGGAAGCTCGGCCAGATCCATTTGAAGGGCAAAGCCGAGCCCGTCACCGCCTGGGAAGTGATAGGCGCCCACGACTCCCGCACCCGCCTCGAGGTGGAATCCGCGCGGGGCCTCACGCCGTTCGTGGGCCGCGAGCGGGAGCTCAGGGTGATGCTGGACGCCTTCCAGCGTGCGCGTGCCGGGGCCGGTCAGGCCATCGTGCTCGTGGGGGAGGCAGGGATCGGCAAGTCGCGCCTACTGCTGGAGCTTCGCCGGCGGGTGGGTGACGAGGCGATCTGGCAGGAAGGCCATTGCGTCTCCTTCGGCGGCGCCATGACCTTCCACCCTCTCGTGGATCTCTTGCGGCGACGCTTCGCCATCGAGGACAGCGACGCGGAGGCGGCCATCGCGGCGAAGATCGATGAAGGGGTGGCCCAGGTCGGAGAGGACCCCGCGCGTCTCGCGCCGTTCCTGCGGGCCCTGTTGGCGCTGGATCCGGGGGACGACGACGTGCGGGCAATGAGCCCGGCCCAGCGGCGCACGGAGACCTTCGACGCCCTTCGCCGGCTCCTGGTCAGCGCGGCGGAACGGCAGCCGCAAGTGCTGGTCATCGAGGACTTGCACTGGATCGACAGCGCGAGCGAGCGGTTTCTATCCCTCCTCCTGGACACGATTCCCGCCCTCCGGGTCCTACTCGTGTTCACCTATCGGCCGGGGTACGTCAGCCCGTTCGGCGACCGGAGCTATCTGACCCGGCTCGTCCCCTCCGCCCTGACCATCGATGAGGGCGCGCGTATGGCTGCCGCTGTCCTCGCCGCCCATGAGCTCCCCGCCGAGTTGCGGGCGGTGATCGGCGCCAAGGCCGAGGGTAATCCGTTCTACGTCGAGGAGCTGGTGAAGTCACTGGAGGAAAGCGGAGCGCTGGCGGGGCCGGTGACCGAGTTGGTGATTCCCGGCTCCATCCAGGACGTCATCGCCGCCAGGATCGATCGGCTCGCCGACGCGCCCAAGCGCATGCTCCAGCTCGGCGCGGTGATCGGCCGGGAGTTCACGCGCCGGCTCGTGGACCGGCTCGCCCAGGCTCGCGATCCCAGCGACGACCTGCTGCGCGAGCTGACCGCGCTCGAGCTGATCCTGGAGCGTCGCCTGTATCCCGAGCTCGCCTACATGTTCAAGCACGCCCTCACCCAGGACGTGGCCTACGAGTCGCTCCTTGTCCAGCGACGTCGGGAGCTCCACGCTCTCGTGGGACATGCCATCGAGGAGCTGTACGCGGACCGGCTGCCCGAGCACTACGAGGTGCTCGCCCACCACTTCTTCAAGGCCGAGGACTGGACGCGCGCGCTGACCTATCTCCTCAAGGCAGCCGAAAAGGCCACGCTAGCGTTTGGCATGCGTCAGGCCTTGACCCACTACGACCATGCCCTGGTCGCGGTCGATCGTCTGCAGGACCGGGTGCCCGCCGCGACCGTCATCGCGATCCTCCGTGCCCGGGCGGATCTCTATTTCGGTCTGGGCGACTTCGTCCGCTCCCGCGAGGCGGCGGAGCGGCTGGTGGCGCTGGCCCGGCGCGTGGGAGATCGGGCGGCGGAGGCCGCCGGGCTGGTGCAGGTCGCCAACGGCTTTCAGTGGGCCGAAGATTTTCCGGCTGCCCATGAGCGGCTGCGCGAGGCGATCGAGATCGCCGAGGCGCTGGATGCCCAGGGCCCTCTCGCCGCCGCCCTCTATGGTCGGGGCTACCTTCACGCGCTCAACGGCCGGATCGACACGGCGGAAGTCGAGCTCAGCCGAGCGCTGCTCATCGGGCGAGCGACGGGAGATGCCGCCCGGGTGTCCATGACGCTACATGTCATGGCGTTGAACCGGAGCTGGCAGGGGCACTATGCCGAGAGCGTGAAGCTCGCCGAAGAGGGGGTCGCGCTCGCCCGTGAGCACCGGCTCGCCATTCCGCTCGGACGCTGTCTCTGGAACATCGGCCTGGCCAGCCACGAGATGGGACAGCACGACCGCGCGCTCGAGGCGCTCGGGGAAGGGCTCGCCCTGGCCGAGCGGATCGGCGACGAGGCGTTGATTCCGCGCTTCCTCAACACGCTGGGATTCCTTCGTCTGCAGTGCGGTGACTTCGGCGTCGGGATCGAGCTCTCGGAGCGGGCGTACGAGATCACCGGACGCTCGTCGCGCGTGGGTCACGGGACGGGGGCGGAGCGACGCGCCTTCATCCGGAACAACGAGGCGGACGCGTTCATGGCACGGGGTGATTTGGCGAGCGCCGCCCAGGCGTTGGACGAGTCATTCCACACCGTGCAGCATCCGCCTCCCTCGCAGTGGATGACGTGGAGGTACACCACGCACTGCTACGCGAGCCTGGGACAACTCGCCCTCCTCCGGGGCGATGCCGACCGCGCGAGGCGATTCGCGGAACAGGCCCTCGAAGCGGCCACGGTGCCGGAGTCCCGCAAGTATCAGGCGTGGGCGTGGCGGCTCAAAGGCGAGAGCGCCACCGCCCGGCGCGCCTGGGGCGAGGCGGAGGAAGCGTTGCGCCGCGCCCTCGCCATCGCGCTCGGCATCGCGCAGCCGCACCAGACGTGGCTGGGGCATCTCGGATTGGCCCGCCTCCTCGAGGCC